>JBJEPO010000172.1:0-6815 GCA_051881275.1 Eubacterium sp.
GTATAATTTAGCCATTTCTTCACTGCGGTACTGCTCTAACGTCAGCATTTTGCGAAAATCCGAGGCAAAAGCATCCTCACACCAAAAGACAAATTGGAATAATGTAAAGCTTTTTATATTATCCGCTGAAACATTTTCATAAGCCTTCGGCTCATCATCATATTTTGACTCAGGCACCTCATATTCCCGTGACCTTTGGGCGTCAATTTCGTACATTCTCTGAACAATACTGTCAAAAATATCACGCTTGTTTTTATAATGCTTATACAAGGCACCCTTCGTTATGCCTAATTCGCCGGCAATGGTGCTTACCGACACAGCCTCGTAACCATTTACTGCAAACAAATGCAGAGCCGTCATCAAAATCTTTTCCTTTGTATCCGTCATACTTACCCTCCAAAAAGTAAACGAGCGTTTACCTGCATTATAGTAAACGCTCGTTCACTTGTCAAGTCTTATTGAAATTTATTACCTAACAATACTATATAAAGCTTTTTATTTTTGAAATTAAATACAGCGGAACATTGAGTACGCCTTTTCCGTTTGTATCATTTTTCATTGATGCTTTAACTGCATACTCAGGTTCATATTTTTTTCTGTATTCCGCCAGCGAACGGGCTTTGACATTCCTTTCGGCTTTCACCTCAACAGGTACAATATTCACACCGCACTGAATTACAAAATCCACCTCTGCTGAATTATTTGATGTCCAGTAATATGCGTCTTCATCCATGGATTTTGTCATCTCATTCAAAACAAAATTTTCCGTCAGTGCACCTTTAAATTCGGTATATACCGGCGAGGAATCAACAATCACCTGGGACGGAAGCCTTGACAATTTGCGAAGTATTCCCACATCTGCCAGATACAGTTTAAAGGATGTGTCATCCTTATAGGATGAAAGAGGCATAAACGGCTTTTCAATTTTGCAAACCTTGTAAACAAGACCGGCATTAACAAGCCATTCCAGTGCGTCTTCAAGGTCCTTTGCTCTCCAGCCTTTTTTTACGTGACTGAATATAAATTTGCTGTTAGGCTTTGCAAGCTGTTCGGGAATTGATTTCCAAATGGCTGTTAATTTGGGAAATTCTTTTATCGGTGCGTGCTTTGCAAAATCATACTCATAGCTGTCTATAATTGTTTGCTGTATATTTTCAACCTTTTCAATATCGTGAGTATCGCACCAAATCCGAACTGCCTCGGGCATACCGCCCACAACATAATACTGCTTTAAAAAATTGGCATATTTGTTTCCAACTGCCTCGGGAATTTTGGTGCCCTTACTGTAATTATCAATAAAATCCGCAAGCATATCCTCGCCGTTTGCCCGCACAAATTCACAAAAGCTCATTGGATACATGGTTATTAAATCAACCTTACCAACAGGAAACGAGGTTGTCTTAAGATGAATACCAAGCAGAGAGCCTGCGCATACGATATTGTATTCAGGTGCTTCCTCACAAAAATATTTAAGAGATGTTATTGCTCTGCCGCACTCCTGTATTTCATCAAAAATAATAAGGGTAGAATTAGGTTTAATTGTTTTTCCGAGAACTAAGCCTAATTCAAAAATAATTCTGCCTGTATCATAATCATTTTCAAATATTGCAGACAGAGAATCATCCCTCTCAAAATTGAAATACGCCTTTTCTTTATAACAGGTATCGCCGAATTCATTGAGAACATAGGTTTTTCCGCATTGTCTTACACCGTTTACTATTAAAGGCTTTCTGTTCTCCTTATTCTTCCAATCAATCAGCTTTGATAAAATATCTCTTTTCATTATATCATCACCTTTTTAAATATCTAATTTGCAGTTATTATATGCAAAATCTATATTTATTATACCAAAAGTGATGATAATGTCAATATTATTATCATTTTAAGTGCCTTTTTTGCAGTAAATAACTGCACTATTCATATTTATCGTGTTTTTGCTAATATATAACATAATTACAGAGTATTTTCAAAGTAAAAAGCAAAAAGAGGCATCAAAATAAAGTCTTCTATTGGTTAATTCTATTTTGTTTAATTTCATATAAATCCTCCTTCAAAGTATCCAAAAGTGTGTCATATTTTTAACTCAAAGAGTCTCTAAAAAGGCGTTGTTTGCAATTGTTTTACAGAAATTTATAACAAACTAAAAGTTTCATTTACTCTCGAACATGAAAAAAGGCCCGAAATCAATCGAGCCTTTTTATGAATATTTAGTTAGTCATTATCGTCTTCACTGATTTCATTCTTGTGACGACAATGTCTGCAAATGTAGTATCCGTATTCATTATCGCCATCTTCCCAAGGCATTGTGTAATCAGAACCTTCAAGGTCCCATCCACAGTTTACGCAATCTCTGCTCATTCTCTCACCTCCTTAATCCCAATCCTTATATTGACTCTCAATATCATCAAGTGCTAATTGCCTTAAATCAGGATCAAGCGAATCGAGTTTTTCCTCAAACTCATCTTCGTCCATAGTTTCCCAATTACAACAAATATCAACATAGTCTGCATATTGTTCAGGCTCTTCTCTTGACATCATCTCTTCGTAGGTTAGATATTTTTCATCCATAGTTAATCTCCTTATATTAGTAATATTTCCTTTCTTTGCGAATTGTTCCAATAAGCTTATCGCTCCTCGTATCTCTTCCATTTAGATTTCTGAATGTCCCTGCTGGTAGTCCGTGTTTCTTTTCAAATGCACCCACGGTACAATCACTTCTTGTTTTTCTTGCCATATTTAAGCCTCTACTTTCTTTTGCTCCAAATGTTCATTCGACCATTTGGACCATCAAACTCATGAACTTCTCTAGTTTTGGTAAATCTTACTTTTTCTGAAGTACCATCTTTGTATTTCTTTAGATAGCCTCCGTCATTATACTTTTCGACAATTTTACCATTGTCTTTGCTACTAAATAGTCCCATAATAATCCTCCTTTTATAATTTATATTTGTTTATAGTATTGCTACTATAATTAATACTATAAGTATTACCCAGAATACTGTTGAGCCTAATGCAGAGAAGATACAACCGATTATCTTAAATGGTATTTCAACAAAGAATGTTGTAATCTTCAATGCTATCCAAAGTATTCCTAGGATTATTAAAAATATAAGCATATTTCCTCCTGTTTTTAATATTAATTGTTTAATCTTTATGATCAGCTTATTTCGCTTTTCTTAAGTATATTGTATAAGAAATTCTTGCGTTTTTCATCATCTACTTGTGTGAAAACAACATATAAATTTCGCATTTTTTGATAAATTTTTATACTGCTATTTTTAAGTCAGCGAATAGTTCTGCAAAAGGACTAAATCCAACTTGAGCATCTTCCTCTGACACAATGTATTGATTTAATACCAAATCATCTTCTCTTTGCATTTTAGCAAATAAGTAAGCGGTGTTTTTTGCATCTACTAAAGCATCGTGTTCACCGTCATCTTGTGAAACATCTGCAATAATTAGAGCTTCTGATAATTTATAACGTTTATCAACACCCATCTTTTCACCGAATGTAGCTTGACAGTCAACCCAATTATCTAAAAAAGAATTTAGTTTTTCTATGTTGATGTTTTTACCTTCAATTTCTTTACGAAGTTGATGTTCATCATTTTCACTCCAAGACACAAGAACTGCATCTTCAGGTACCCACTCCAAAAAGGAACTAATTGCCTCGATTGTATTGGGAGCATTGTTAGTATCTTCTCTTGAAATACCTGTTAGATTTTCAATATATGAATCTATAAGACCATACTCCGGTTTAACAAGTGTTACAAATGTATCTGTAATATCAAATGTTTCATCAAGAAGAACTGCACCTATTTGGATTAATTCCTTACTGTAGCCAAATGTGTTTCTCCTAAATCCCTTCGGAACTTTGCACATTTCTAAATCCATTACTACATATTTACTCATTTTATTATCCTCTTTCTAAGAAAACCATGTTTTATTTCCTTGCCCTAATTATACCAAGAAATCAAGTTATCTTTCATCATCAACAAGTGCGAAAACAGTGTATCAATTTCTCAATTTTTGCAAAAAAATAAGACGAAGCATTTGAAGCTTCGTCTGTAAAATCTATTATTTTTCTATATGTTTATCTGCCCATAATCTTAAACTCTCTACTGTTTGTGATATCTTATCTAGTTGAGCCCTAATAGCGAGAAAATCAATTTTTTCAGTATCATCAATTTCTCCGTCAGCAGATATATCAATTAATTTATCCTTTTGAATACTATTAAGTTGAGATAGGAGTTCTAATACTATTTGCGGTAATTTTGATTTGTCAATATCTCCTACACCTTCAATGCCATTCGTTTGACCGATTTTGCATTCAAAATTACAATAGTAATTCTTTAATTCAGGAACCTTATATGCATTAGCCATAGCACATACTTCTTCCGGATAAGGATTAGTCTTTCCTTCTTCAATTCTATACATTCTTGCTCTTGGAATTCTATATTCATCTGTGAACAATTGATCAATTGCTTTATCAACTGACAATCCCGTAGCTTTTCTTGCTTGATAGTATTTATTGTTTTCATCGTGAGCCATAACTAAATCTCCAAATAATAATGTATTAACAGTATATCAAAAGAAACAGAAAAAGTAAACAGTTCTAGTTATTTAAAATTTGATATGGTGTGTTTTGCAATTGTTTTGAAAAAGATTATCAACTAGTTATAAACTATTGCACCCAATAAATAAAACGCTACCCCATCTTCACCTCTCTTACTGCACAACTTAAGGTCTTAACGGATAATGGGGTAAACGCTATATCATTTCTCTTGGGTGAATAATTACTATTAAATTATTTAGCTATTATTACAAAAAGTCATATCTATTTGTCCGATATATACCAATAATATATAAATAAGGGAAAAATAAAACTAACGCATAAAAAGAGGATAACCCTTTCGGATTATCCTCAATTGTCATTTAATTAGGTATTTCACAATCACTTGTGTTTTAAGCCTTATCTTTAATTGCTGCCTGAGCTGCTGCAAGACGTGCAATCGGAACTCTGAACGGTGAACATGATACATAATCAAGACCGATTTCGTGGCAGAACTCAACAGATGACGGGTCGCCGCCGTGCTCACCGCAGATACCGCAGTGAAGCTCAGGACGGGTAGCCTTACCGTTCTTAACAGCCATCTTCATAAGCTGGCCAACGCCTACCTGGTCAAGCTTTGCAAACGGATCGTTTTCAAAAATCTTAGCGTCATAGTATGCGTTGAGGAACTTGCCGGCATCGTCACGTGAGAAGCCGTAGGTCATCTGTGTAAGGTCGTTTGTACCGAAGCAGAAGAACTCTGCCTCTTTAGCAATCTCGTCTGCTGTAAGAGCGGCACGAGGAATCTCAATCATAGTACCTACTTCGTACTTCATTTCAACGCCTGCTGCAGCGATTTCTGCATCAGCAGTCTTAACAACGATATCCTTAACATACTTGAGCTCCTTAGTGTCACAAGCAAGAGGAATCATAATTTCAGGAGCAACTGTCCAATCGGGATGTGCCTTCTGAACGTTGATTGCCGCACGGATAACAGCCTTTGTCTGCATCTTAGCGATTTCAGGATAAGTAACTGCAAGACGAAGTCCGCGGTGACCCATCATTGGATTAAACTCGTGAAGAGAAGCGATGATTGCCTTAATATCTTCAACAGACTTGCCCTGTGCGTCAGCCAGCTTCTTAATATCCTCCTCGTCGGTAGGAACGAACTCGTGAAGCGGTGGGTCAAGGAAACGGATTGTTACAGGACAGCCTTCAAGTGCTTCGTAAAGAGCCTCAAAGTCACCCTGCTGATAAGGAAGAATCTTGTCAAGAGCTGCTTCTCTCTCCTCAACTGTGTCAGCACAAATCATTTCACGGAATGCAGCAATTCTGTCTTCTTCAAAGAACATATGCTCTGTACGGCAAAGACCGATACCCTCTGCGCCCAGCTCACGAGCCTTCTTAGCGTCAGCAGGAGTATCTGCGTTTGTACGAACCTTAAGCTTTCTGTATTTATCAGCCCAGCCCATAATTCTGCCGAAGTTACCGGAAATAGTAGCGTCAACAGTAGGAATAACACCGTCATAGATGTTACCGGTGGAGCCGTCGATTGAAATGTAGTCGCCCTCGTGGAATTCCTTACCTGCGAGAGTAAACTTCTTGTTAGCCTCGTCCATATTGATGTCGGAGCAGCCGGATACACAGCAGGTACCCATACCACGTGCAACAACGGCAGCGTGAGAGGTCATACCGCCTCTAACTGTAAGAATACCCTGAGAAGCCTTCATACCTGTAATATCCTCAGGTGATGTTTCAAGACGAACAAGAACAACCTTTTCGCCTCTTTCGTTCCAAGCCTCTGCATCGTCAGCAGTAAATACAACCTTACCGCAGGCAGCACCGGGAGAAGCGCCAAGGCCCTTGCCGATAGGTGTTGCAGCCTTAATAGCGGCAGCGTCAAACTGAGGATGAAGGAGAGTGTCAAGGTTACGTGGGTCAATCATTTCAACTGCTTCTTCTTCAGTTCTCATACCCTCGTCAACAAGGTCGCATGCAATCTGAAGAGCAGCCTGTGCAGTTCTCTTACCGTTACGTGTCTGAAGCATAAACAGCTCGCCGTGCTCAACGGTAAATTCCATATCCTGCATATCTCTGTAATGATTTTCAAGAATCTTACATACTTCTGTAAACTTAGCAAATGCCTCCGGGAACTTCTGCTCCATTTCGCTAATGTGCATAGGAGTACGAACACCTGCTACAACGTCCTCGCCCTGTGCGTTTGTAAGGAATTCACCAAAGAGTCCCTTAGCACCTGTTGCAG
>JBJEPO010000173.1:0-6812 GCA_051881275.1 Eubacterium sp.
TCTTTACACGTTTAAGCACATTGTAATATTCCGGCATTGGAATATGCTGAAAAACAATGGATGGAACATATGCACCGTTTTTTTCTTTAAGCTCATCCCTTGTTTTCCTATACCAAGTAATAATATTTTTGTCAAAGGGCTCATATCCTCCGCCCTTTGCGTCCGTTCCGCTGTCAAACAGATAAAGATTAAATACATCCTTATCGGAGCCGTCGGAGGATTTTATTGTAATATTACAGGTACCTCCGCCGTCAATGCCCTGCGCCTGCTCGCCGATACAATTAGGCAAGGCCTTGTAAATATCGTTAAACTGGTCCTTGTTGGAAATTCCCACCTGTCTGTCGTGGTTGCCGAAGGTTACGGCAAAGGGTATTCCCCTTTTTGTAACAGGCTCAAGCAATTTATTAATTGTTTTTGCAACGGCGTTTTCAAGCTCCTTGCCCTTGCCTTTATATGTTACGCCGTAGCCTTTTATCTGGTCGCCTGTATATACCACTAAATCCGGCTTTTCCGCCTCAACCGCCGCTTCAAGCAGTGCAAGAGTGTCTGCCGATACGGCAGGAATTTCCTGCATATCGGTTATCTGCATAATCTTAAATTTTCCGTCCTTATTAAATCTCATTAAGCATCACCCTATTGTAACGTAATAATAATAGGAGACAACAGAGAATATTATTAAAAAACACTCTGCGTCTCCTTTAAAATTTCATTTCACAAGCATATTTTAACACTGCGCCTTGGCACTGTCAACTGATTATTAAAGCTGGTCGGCAATGGAATAAATCATATCTCTTGTTTTGTCCCAGCCAAGACAGGGGTCGGTGATTGATTTACCGTAAACGCCGTCCTCAACCTTCTGACAGCCGTCCTCTATATATGATTCCACCATAAAGCCCTTTACCATTTTGGCAACGTCTGCACTGTGGCGCATTGAATGAAGCACCTCGTTGGCAATTCTCACCTGTTCAAGATAATTCTTGCCGGAATTTGAGTGGTTTGTGTCAACCACAACGGCAGGGTTGCTGTAACCGCCCTGACAGTACATATCGTAAAGAGTGATAAGGTCCTCGTAATGATAGTTTGCGTGGTTTATGCCATGCTTGTTAACACTGCCTCGCAAAATTGCGTGAGCAAGCTCGTTGCCCCGGGATTCAACCTCCCATCCTCTGTAAAGGAAGGTGTGTCCGCTTTGGGCGGCTTTGATTGCGTTAAGCATAATTGAAAAGTCGCCGCTGGTGGGATTCTTCATACCTACGGGTATATTAAGAGAGCTTGAAACCAGCCTGTGCTCCTGATTTTCAACACTACGGGCACCGATTGCGATATATGACACCAAATCCGACAGATATCTGTGATTTTCGGGATAAAGCATTTCGTCGGCACAGGTAAGTCCCGTCTGCTCAATGGCGTCTTTATGAAGGGCACGGATTGAAATAATGCCCTCCAGCATATCGGGCTTTTTGTCCGGGTCGGGCTGATGAAGCATACCCTTGTAGCCTGCGCCTGTTGTACGTGGCTTTCCGGTGTAAATTCGGGGGATAATCATAATTTTATCCTCAACCTCTTTTTGCACATCGGCAAGACGGTGGATATAATCAAGGACGCTGTCGGCTCTGTCAGCCGAGCAGGGACCTATAACAAGGACAAACTTATCGCTTTCGCCCTTAAATATCTTTGTGAGCTCTTCGTCTCTTTTTTCTTTAATTTTTACTGCTTCGGGAGAAAGGGGGAACTGCTCTTTAATCTCCTTGGGCACCGGCAGCTTTCTTTTGAAAACCGTATTCATCATATTATCCATATTTGCACCTCTGCTGAAAAATCTGTTAAATATCTTAACACCAATTATATAACAAGTCAAACACACGCTTTAAACTGCAAAAAATTAAACTTTTTCAAGAATCCAGATTTTGCTGTCAAGTGCTTTCCAAATATTAACATCAATGGGTACACTGTTAAAATAGGCTCCGCTTTTTACAATTTCGCAGTTGTCGGCTTTAAGGCGGTAATCTGCGTTTTCATCAAGACCTTTAAGGCGTATTGTTTTATATTGTCTGTTAAACATGGAATTAACCGGCGTGCATATAAACACCACGCTCTTTGACTTGTCGGCACTGACATACTGATTTGCGTAAAATCCGTTTTCGCCGTAATTTTTAAGGCGGTACAGGTCGCCGAACTGAACAACCTCTCTTATATCCTTGTAAAGCGCAATATGTTTTCTACTTTTTTCAAGCTCCTCATCGGAATAATTAAGCAGATTTGAGCCGACGGACAGGGAGCCCTGCATGGAACTGTTAAATCTGAAATCAAGTGATACGGGACGATTTGAGGCGTTCCAGTCGGTCACCCAGGCACGCATACATTTTATCGGGTAAAGCATTGAGAAACCACGCTGAATATCAAGTCTGTCAACCGGGTCGGTGTTGTCGGAGGTCCAAACCATATCAAAATGGCTCAGTGCACCGTAATCTGCCCTGCCTCCTCCGCTGGCGCAGGCTTCAAGCTGAAGATAGGGATACTTTTCCTTAAGCCTGTCGGCAATGGAGTAAACCGCTTTTGTATGGCGGTACCAAAGCTCCTGCTGATTTTCAAGATTTTCTGCGCCGATTTCGGAAAACGGTCTGTTCATATCCCATTTTATATAGCGTATATTGTGCTTTGAAAGCATACTGTCAAGGCAGTCAAAAACATACTGCTCCACCTCCGGCTTGGTGATATTCAGCACAAGCTGATTTCTTACAAGCGACGGTGTTCTGTTATCGTAATGATAAGTCCAATCGGGATGAGTGCGGTACAAATCCGAATCGGGATTTACCATCTCAGGCTCAAACCACAAGCCGAAATCCATGCCCAAATCATTAACGCCGTTTATCAGCTCGTCAATGCCGCCCGGGAATTTTTCCTCGTTAACATACCAGTCGCCAAGTCCTGCATGGTCATTCTTGCGCTGACCGAACCATCCGTCATCCATTACAAAAAGCTCACAGCCGATGCTTTTTGCAAGCCTTGCAAGCTTTAGCTGATGCTCGGTGTTAACGTCAAATTCCGTAGCCTCCCAGGAATTATAAAGCACAGGCAGTGGTTTATGGGCAAAATCCTTGGGAAGAATATTGTCAACGGCAAAGCGATTCATCATATTGCTCATTTGAGTAAAGCCGTTACAATATCCTATATAGGCCTTGGGGCTTTCAAAAATATCCCCTGCCTTCAGTGTGTAGGAAAAGTCAAAATCCGACACGCCAAGATACGCTCTTGTTTTATATATATAATCTCTGTTTACTTCAATTTTGAAATTTCCGCCGTAGCCAAGGCAGGCAAAATAAACCTCTCCGCAGTCCTCGTCGGCATTTTGCGAAAGAATTACAAAGGGTGAATTTGTATGGCCTGTAATTCCCTTGCGGGATTCAAAGGTAACGGTGCCGTTTTTCAGCGTTTGGGTTTCAAGCTGAAGCTCACTGCCCCAGCCGCCGATTGTATTTGTAACATCGTACGCCTCCTCGCCGGGCAGAGAAATTTCCGCAGACATAAGACGGTGTATTTTTATCTCATTTTGTGATTTATTTTCAATTTTAACAAATCTTGTTATTACATCGCTGTCGTTACTGTATCTGTAACAAAGAGTGACATAAAGGGAATATACGCTATCCTTAAGAGTAATATCAAGTGCGCCGTCCTTTTCCTGCGCCGAGTCAAATTTCAGCACTGTATCACGGCATTTGTCAAGGTATTCGCACTTAAAGGCACAGGGACGGTACATAGTTCCGCCGAAGGCAGTATATTCCTGCTTCATCATATCCAAATTGGAATTATATTCACCGTTAAGTCCGAAGCAGTAATCGGCTTCCCTTGCCTTTTTGCCCCAATGGAGATGCTGAAGATTTCCGCCGCCGTCAACGCCGACAACATAATGGGTATTTTTTGTTGAAATTACAAATATTTTTTCCTGCATAATAATATTTCCTTTTTTGATGTAATATATTTACAGATTATCATAAAAGAATAAATAAATCAATTGTATAATCGTATTTTTAATTGACAACCATATTTTAAATTGTTATACTAAAATATATATAGGAAGTAACCAAATAATTGTATTTGTAAAAAAGGTGAAGATGATGGAGAAAAACAGAGTAAATTTAAAAATATGCGGCAGCAGTTACTCAATTCTTACCGAGGACGACCCGGAATATGTTGAGGGTTTAGGCGAAATAATTGACAAGGAAATGAAGGCAGTAAGCCAGGAGGCTCCGTCCCTTTCACTTACTCAGTGCGCAGTGCTTGTGGCTCTTGACCAAACCGACGCCTGCAAAAAGGCAACGGCGTCCGCCGACAATTTAAGAGCGCAGATTAAAGATTATCTTGAGGACAGCGCAAGAGCGAGAATGGAAGTTGACGTTGCGCGCCGTGAGATTGAAAGGCTCAACAGAGAAATCAGCAATTTACGCAACAGGCTTGCGGAAAAATAAACTTTAATTTTCAAGGCGGTTACGGGTAATCCTAAAGCCGCCTTTTTTGTGTGGTAAAATATGAGACCTGAAATTTTAGCACCTGTGGGTGATTTTGATATGCTGACGGCGGCAGTCAGATGCGGTGCCGGGGCAATATATCTCGGTACAAAGCAGATGAATGCACGCCGTAACGCAGGTAATTTTGATTTTGAACAACTGAAAGGTGCGGTTAATTACTGCCATTCTCACAATGTTAAGGCGTATCTTACCCTTAACACGCTGACGGCTGACGGTGAAATGAAAACCGCCTACGAAACCGCAGGAAAGGCTCTTGATATCGGTATTGACGCTTTTATCATTCAGGATTTAGGCGTTGCAAAAGCTGTTAGGGACTGCTTTCCTACGGCGAGGCTTCACGCCTCAACCCAATGCAGTATAATGACTCCCAAAGGGTTTGAAATGCTTGAAAATATGGGATTTTCCAGGGCGGTAATTCCCCGTGAAATGAGCCTTGACGAGATAAAGGAAATACGCAAAAGCACGGATATGGAGCTGGAAATTTTTGTTCACGGCGCACTTTGTATGTGCGTGTCGGGACAGTGCTATATGTCCGCAATGCTGGGAGGCAGAAGCGGAAATCGGGGACTCTGCGCCCAGCCCTGCCGTCTTAAGTTCAGTGCCGACGACTCCGACAGCTGCGACCTGTCGCTGAAGGATTTAAGTCTGATTTCGCATCTTGGCGAAATTCAGGAGGCAGGTATTGCAAGCCTTAAAATTGAGGGCAGAATGAAGCGTCCCGAATACGTTGCCGCCGCCGTTACCGCCTGCAAAAAGGCACTTGACGGCGAATATACAGACGGCGACGAAAATATGCTTAAAAGCGTTTTTTCACGAAACGGATTTACCGACGGATATTTTACCGGCAGGCAAAACGATATGTTCGGCAAGCGCAGTAAGGAGGACGTTACCGCCGCCGCAGGAGTTTTAAAGGATTTATCACGGCTTTATGAAAAGGAAAAGCAAACCGTAAGGGTTGATTTTGATTTTACCGTTAAAGAGGGCAGGGATGTTGTTCTGTCGGCGAAAACCGATAAAAAAGAAGCTACCGTAACCATACCTCCGGCGGAAAAAGCAATAAACAAACCGCTGACAAAGCAGGAGGCTGAGGAGAGGCTGTCAAAATTAGGAGGAACCCAGTATTATGCAGGCTCGGTTAATACGGACATAGACGACGGATTAAGACTCACCGCCTCGCAGATAAACGAGCTTAGGCGCTCAGCCGTGGAGCTTTTAGACGAGGAAAAGAGTGAAGCTTGCGAAAAACTGCCATTTACTCAAATTCAGGAAAGGCAGTCACATGCCGTACCCTATTTTACCGCAGAATTTATAAACCCCGATGTTATACCCGAAAGCCATCCGTTCAAACGTATTTTCATTCCTATTTACTCAAAGGACGAGGATTTTATAAATCACGGCGCAGGAGCGGTATTGCCGAGAGGATTATTCGGCGCAGAGGAAAGAGTGAAAAACAGGCTTACCCAACTGAAAGAATTAGGCGTTACAAAAATTCTTGCGTCAAATGCAGGAGGATATGCCCTTGCTGAAGGTATGGGCTTTGAGGTTTACGGCGGTTTCGGGCTTAATGCTTTTAACAGTATTACTGCCGGAATGTTTAATTCTCCCATCCTGTCATACGAGCTGACGTTAAATCAGGCAAATTCAGTGAACGCAAAGGACACCGGCATAATTGCCTACGGCAAATTGCCCCTAATGCTTACCCGAAGCTGCCCTGTTAAACGGCGTATCGGCTGTGAAAAATGCAAAAAGCAGGGCAAGCTCACCGACAGAAAGGGCTACGAATTTTCCGTAATCTGCTCCCCCTATCCCTGTATGGAAATTCTAAATCCCCTGCCTCTTTATATGGCGGACAGGCTGGAGGAAATCCACACGGACTTTATTCATTTTTATTTCACCGACGAGGACAAGGCACAGGTGCAAAGCATAATTAACACTTACGAAAACCGCCTGCCGAGTACAAAAGAATTCACCCGAGGTCTTTACTACCGGGGAGTTAAATAAACAACAAAAGCCTGACTTGCGTCAAGCAAGTCAGGCTTTGCTATTTTGATATGCTTGATAAATATTCAACCAAGCGTTTTGCAGGCAGGAACACATAATCGCACAAATCAAAAATACGGTTTATTATTTTTTTCATTCTGTTTATTGTCATCGCTGTAATATGTCAAAATATTTAAACGAAACACAAGCAAAACCGCAGTGACAGTAACGAAATCAAAAGCAATCACTTAGGGTAACGGTAATAATCCGAACCACGGTTTATCGTGGCAGATTTGCCCTTACTCT
>JBJEPO010000174.1:0-6811 GCA_051881275.1 Eubacterium sp.
CATATTCCACAGGATGTTGCAGTCGGTATTTACAGAAAAAAGGTAAATCTTGCAAAGAGTCATCGTATGGTTATAGCTTTTCTCGGTGTTGCAGGCGCTCTTGCTCTGCATATTAACGGCAAATATGTGGGATATTCCGAGGGCTCTCATAATACTGCCGAATTTGACATAACCGAATTTGTATCCGACGGTGAAAATGAGATTGTTGCAGTTGTTTATAAATGGAGCAACGGCACTTATCTTGAGTGCCAGGATATGTTTAGGGAAAACGGTATTTTCCGTGATGCTTACATAATTTCCCAGCAGGAATGTTATATTAACGACTTTTTGTTCCGTCCTAAAAAGAACGCAGACGGCACATACAATTTAAAAATCAGCGTTGACGGTAGCCTTACTGATAATTCAAGCGTTGATATTAAGGCTGACGGACTTTTTGAAACCGTGCTTACGGATAAAAAGCAGACAGAAATTGAAAGCCTTACTGTTAACGAATGGACTGCCGAAACGCCATCGGTTTACGAGGTTAAAATTACATTAAAGGCTAACGATGAAGTACAGGAAGTAATACGCACTTATATCGGATTTAAAGATGTGAAAATTGACGGAGAGGTATTTCTATTTAACAATATGCCGATAAAAATGCTTGGCGTAAACCACCACGACACCCATTACACAAAGGGATATGCAATGTCGTTAGAGGATTTGGAAACAGACGTTAAGCTTATGAAGGAATACAACTGTAATGCAGTTCGTACCTCTCATTATCCCCCGGACCCAGCTTTCCTTACAATGTGCGATATGTACGGACTTTATGTGGTTGATGAGGCTGATATAGAAACTCACGGCTTCTACGCAATTCCTTACAGCACATACAATCCAAACAGATTAAGCAACGACACAAAATGGGCATCCCACTATCTCGACAGAGTTAAGAGAATGTATGAAAGGGACAAGAACCACCCCAGCATAACAATGTGGAGCTTAGGCAACGAGTCCGGCGGTTACAAGTGCCAGGACGTTTGCTATGACTTTTTGAATAAGGAAAATCCCGAGGTGCCTGTACACTATGAGGGCGTTAACAGAAGCAAGAGATGGGCTTATGACGTAGTTTCAAGAATGTACGGTACTCCCGACCTTATGCGTAAAATTCTTAAAGGCACTGCCTCAAGCAAATATAAAGGCAAGCCGTTTTTCCAGTGTGAATATGCTCACGCTATGGGTAACGGACCCGGCGGACTTGAGGAATATATGCAGCTTTTCTACTCATCAAAGCAGTTTATGGGAGGTTGTATTTGGGAATGGGCAGACCACAGCGTATATGACGAAAACGCTAAGTACAAATGGACCTACGGCGGCGACCACAACGAGCCTATCCACGACGGCAACTTCTGTGTTGACGGACTGTTTTATCCCGACAGAAAGCCCTCAAGCGGTGCTCTTGAAATGAAGGTCTGCTACCGTCCTATCAGAGCAAAATATATAGGTGACGGAAGGTTTGAGCTTACAAACACAAGATGCTTTAAGGATTCATCGGATATTAAAATATCTTATGAAATACTTAAAAACGGCGTTTGCTGTGAAAGCGGAGATATTCCCTGCACTATCAGCGCTCATACAAGAAAGACAGTTGAAATCAAAAGTGAGCTTTTAGTCGACAAGGATAACGATATTTTTGTAAACTTTAAATACAGTTATAATGACGGTGCGGAAATTGCTCTTGAACAAATTGAAATTACACGGACCGATGTTAAAAACACCGATTTAAAGCAGGGCGCAGATATAAGCGACGACGGTAAAACCATAAAGGTCACTTATTCAGACGGTGAAGCGGTATTTGAAAAAGGCAAGGGACTTGTAAGCATCCGCAAAAACGGCAGAGAATATCTTAAATCATCACCCTTTGACAAGATGCACGGCTTTGTGCCTCACATTTACAGAGGCAGGCTTGATAATGACCAGTATATGATGATTTACTGGAAATTCCTCGGTCTTGAAGAAGCAAAGCCTGTTATGTGCGAATGTAAAAAGACAAGAATTAACGGCAGAGATATAGTCAGAACAAAATACAATTTTGTAACGAGAGGTATCTTTGTTCTCGCTCAGGCTACGGTGGACTATTATTTTGACAAGGACGCAGCTGTTAAAGTAGAAGCATCCTTGAAGAAAATCTGTCCTCTTACCGCAGAGATTCCCCGTTTCGGTGTATGTGCGGAAATTCCTGCTGAATTTGAGAATGTTGAATATTACGGACGAGGTCCTGTTGAAAACTATTCCGATTTCAAGGAACATTCACCTATCGGCGTTTATGAATGTAAAGTAACGGATATGGCGCATAAATACATTAAGCCACAGGATTCCGGTAACAGAGGTGAAGTCAAGGCTTGCAGTATATCTACCGACCGCAGTCAAAAGCTATCCTTCTTTGCGGAAAACAAGCCTTTCTGCTTCAATGCAAATCACTTTACGCTTAATCAGCTTGTAAAGGCAAAGCATATTGAGGATTTGCCCGATGTACGTACTACAAACATCACAGTTGACGGTTTTGTAAGAGGTACAGGCTCCGGAAGCTGCGGACCTATTCCAAGCAAGGAGCATTTAATCAAATTTGATTATGCACATCCCCTTAAATTTTCATTCGTATTTAAAATGAATTAAAATTAAAATTGCCCTCCTGACGTTTCGGCATCAGGAGGGTTTTATATTTCTGCATTTACTTAATTTCTTTGCTCCAATGTTCTACTACGAGATTTAGCAGTTCGCTCATTTCTTTAGGAGTTTTTTGAATATCGTCCAGCAGCCATCTGCGGATTAAATGATATGTTCCGTTAGTAAAAAAAGTAGTTAAAAGGACTTTACAATACGAGTCAGTTACATTTGATAAGGTCTGTTCATATATTTCTGTAACGTGGGCAGCATTAAACAGTAATGAGGGAAATTCAGAATCAGTATCACTGTCACGAAACAGTAATTTTGCCAATTCACGATGCTCAAGCAGATAATCGCACAAATGCTCAACTCTTTATTCATTGAACTGTTTAATTCATCATTATTATTAAATAGAAGCTGTTCCAAATCATAAATAACCTCTAACTCCATTTCCTTTAACACATCACCCGGACAACCGTAATGATTATAAAATGTTGAACGATTAATTCCCGCTTTTTCACAAAGCTCGCTGACAGTAATATTCTGTATGTTTTTATTCTGCATAAGCTTTTGCAGACTTTCCTTCAAAAGTCTTTTAGTTAATGCTATTCTCTGATTTTCCTTTTTATCCAAAAAAATCACACCCTTTTTTTATGCTTTTTCAACATTTCAGCTTTAAATGTTGCACTTACATCAAATCAAAAACATCTGTCTGTTGTAAATTATACACGTGTTGATTATAATAGAAAAGGGATTATTTTGTCAATAAATAATAGTGATTAGAAAGGAAGAAAAGTATGAATGAAGTAAAGAAACCTAAAAAACCGCTTATTTATTACTATTTAATTGTAATTGTAATAATACTGCTGTTTAATATGCTTCTTGTTCCTAAAATTGCAGAAAGCCGAATAATTGAAACTGATTACGGAACATTTATGTCTATGACAGAAGATAAGAACATAGGTCAAGTACAGGTTCAAGACAACCAAATTATATTTACCGATAAAGAAAACTCTAAAATATATAAAACGGGTATTATGAACGACCCGCAGCTCGTTAACAGGCTAAAAGCCTCAGGTGCAGAATTTTCAAGCGAAATTATAGAAGAAAGCTCCCCTGTTCTGTCTTTTTTGTTAACATGGGTGCTTCCTATGATAATCTTTATAGGTATAGGGCAATATTTAACAAAAAAGCTGATGAGCAAAGCCGCCGGCTCAAACTCTATGACATTTAATATGGGCAAGAGTAATGCCAAGGTTTATGTAAAATCCTCTGACGGAATTAAATTTGCAGATGTAGCCGGAGAGGACGAGGCTAAAGAAAACCTTACGGAAATTGTAGATTACCTGCATAATCCCGGAAAATACAAGGAAATCGGTGCATCAATGCCAAAAGGTATTTTGCTTGTGGGTCCTCCGGGAACAGGTAAAACAATGCTTGCAAAGGCAGTGGCAGGTGAAGCAAACGTCCCCTTTTTCTCAATGTCAGGCTCTGAATTTGTTGAAATGTTTGTTGGTATGGGTGCTTCAAAGGTCCGAGATTTATTTAAGCAGGCAAAAGAAAAAGCTCCGTGTATTGTATTCATTGACGAAATTGACGCAATAGGTCAAAAAAGAAGTGCAACTGCCGGCGGAAATGATGAAAGAGAACAGACATTAAATCAGCTATTAACAGAAATGGATGGATTTGAGGGAAACAGCGGAGTTATTATATTAGCTGCCACTAACCGTCCTGAAACTTTAGATTCTGCTTTAACAAGGCCCGGCAGATTTGACAGACGTGTACCTGTAGAGCTTCCCGATTTAAAGGGCAGAGAGGAAATATTAAAGGTTCACGCAAGAAAAATAAAAATTGATAATAATGTAGATTTTACAAAAATTGCAAGAATGGCGTCCGGTGCCTCCGGTGCTGAGCTTGCAAATATCGTCAACGAGGCGGCGCTGAGAGCAGTGCGTGACGGAAGAAAGCTTGCAACACAAGAGGATTTAGAGGAATCTATTGAAGTGGTAATAGCAGGCTATCAAAAAAAGAATGCAATACTCACTGATAAAGAAAAGCTTATGGTTGCATATCACGAGATTGGTCACGCACTTGTGGCGGCAAAGCAAACAAACTCAGCTCCTGTACAAAAAATAACCATTGTTCCACGTACATCCGGCGCACTTGGATACACAATGCAGGTTGAGGACGGAAATCACTACCTTATGACAAAAGAGGAGCTTGAAACAAAGATTACAACCTACACCGGCGGACGAGCCGCAGAGGAAATAGTATTTGACACTGTAACAACAGGTGCATCAAACGATATTGAACAGGCTACAAAGCTTGCACGAGCAATGATAACACAATACGGTATGAGTGACGATTTTGATATGGTTGCATTGGAAACCGTGACAAATCAATATTTAGGCGGTGATGCCGCACTTACATGTTCATCGGATATTCAGGCGAAAATTGACAGTCAAGTTATAGAGCTTGTTAAAAGGCAACACAAAAAGGCGAAGGATATTCTTTCGCAAAACCGTGATAAACTTGATGAACTTGCAAACTATCTTTATGAAAAAGAAACTATTACAGGCGAAGAATTTATGAGCATTCTGGAAAATTAATTAAAAGAACAGCAAGCATTAGCTTGCTGTTCAGACTGCTGACAAAGTTCAATCCGAGAGGATTGGGCTTTGTTTTTTGTGTACAAAAGGCAAGAAAAATGGTATAATAGAAGCAGAAAAAGGGTGATGAAAATGTTAAAGGAATCAAATGCAAAACAGTTAAAATATGAGTTTGTAACGATAGAAGATTTAGTGCCTGAAAATCATTTACTGAGGAAAATAGATAAGGTAATAGATTTTAGTTTTATCAATGAAATATGCAAGCCGTATTACTGTATGGATAATGGGCGACCTGCAATAGAGCCGGAGACCCTTTTCAAAATGCTTTTCATCGGATACCTTTACGGAATACGAAGCGAAAGAAGATTAGTTGAAGAAGTAAAAGTCAATGTAGCATATCGTTGGTTTTTAGGATATACACTTGAAGATAAAATACCCGATGCAAGCGTGATATGGCAAAACAGGATAAGAAGATTTAACTCAACAGATATACCGCAACAAATATTTGACAATATCGTAAGACAGGCAATGAGCCACGGCTTAGTAGGCGGTAAAATTTTGTATTCAGACAGCACCCATTTGAAAGCAAATGCAAATAAAAACAAGTTCACAGAGAAAGAAGTAAGAAAAGAAACACAGGATTACATAGAAGCATTAAACGAAGCAATAAATGAAGACAGAGCATTGCACGGAAAAAAGCCATTAGTTTTTGAAAAAGACGAAATAAAGCAAACAAGTGAAGAAGAAAACGAAGATTACTTCGATGATAATAATGACGGCAATACAACAGGCGGAAAAGGAGAAACAAAAACAGTAAAATCAAGCACAACTGACCCGGACAGCGGATTTATGCACAGAGACGGAAAACCAAAAGGATTTTTCTACCTTGACCACAGAACAGTTGATTCAAAAGCTAATATAATAACAGATGTATTTGTAACACCCGGAAATACCAATGATGTAAAGCCGTATATAAACAGATTAGATGAACAAATTGCAAAGTTTGGATTTGAAGTAGAAACAGTAGGCTTAGACGCGGGATATAATGTGTCGGCAATATGTAAGCAGCTTTTCGACAGAGGCATAAACGCCGCAATGGGTACAAGGCGAGGTGTTCATCAAAAAGGTAAGTTCGGAAAGTACAAATTCAAATACATAAAAGAATGGGATGTATATATTTGTCCCGAAAGAAACTATCTTGAATATACAACAACCAACAGACAAGGCTACAAAGAATACAAATGCAAAAACGGTAGATGTGCAAATTGTCCAAGCAGAGAACAATGTCTAAGTGCAAAGGCAAAAACAAAATCACTTAGAAGACATGTTTGGGAGGATTACAAGGATGAGTTTTACACATTTACACATACCGATGTCGGTAAAAAGATTTATTCAAGAAGAAAAGAAACGGTCGAACGCAGCTTCGCCGATTCAAAAGAACTGTTTGGACTACGCTATTGCAGAATGCGTGGTCTTTCGAAGGTTGCCGAGCAGTGCCTGCTTACGGCAGCTGCTCAAAATATGAAAAAAATAGCAATGTGTTGTGGGTAATACAT
>JBJEPO010000175.1:0-6805 GCA_051881275.1 Eubacterium sp.
GGCAAAGGACTTAATGATGATTCAAGGTCATATCTCAAGGATTTTGGTGCCGCTACTGCATCAAACGGTGCCGTGGGACTTTATCATATTGAAAATGTAACGCCTGAGGCAGTAGAACAGGGCGAATCCCTTATCAAAGAAAATCATAAGGTGTATGTTATTGACGACGCCGAGCTTCAGCGTGTATATGACAGCTATCCTGTAATTTGGAAAAACAAAAATGCAAAGCCTAAGCTTTGCTTTATGGGATGCCCTCATATGAGCCTTAATCAGCTTATTACTTGGACTGAAAGAATTGAAGAAGGCTTGAAAAAGTATTCAAATAAAAAGGTGCAAATCCCTACCGTATTTACAGCCGCACCAAAGGTTCTTGAAGCCTTTGAAAAAACACCTTATGCCGATAGACTGCGTAAAACAGGTGTAATTACAAGCTACATTTGCCCACTTATGTATATGAATAATCCGCTTTGTGCGTCAATGCCGGTTATTACATCAAGCAATAAGCTGCGTACATATACAACCGCAAAATACTATACTGATGATGAAATTCTTGTTCAAATAACGAAAGGAGCTGAGTAATATGAAAACATTTAAAGGAAGAATTGTGTCTGCCGGTAATGTTACGGCACCGGCAGTTGTATCTCATAACGGTCTTAATACTCTTGCTTCGTTCCAAAAAGCACTTCAGTTCGGCGACAAAAAAGCAACCTGCGGCGACCAAAACAATCCCGACCTTTACGGAAAGGAAATGGCTGGCAAAGCTCTCTGTCTGCCTCAAACAATAGGCTCTACAACCGGCGGTCTTGTATTATATTGTGCCTGTGCTATGAAAAGACAGCCTGCATGTATGCTGTTTTCTCAGCCCATTGATTCCTTGGCGGCGGCAGGAGCGGTTTTGGCTGATGTATGGCTTGATGATGTAAGTATGCCCGTTGTGGACTCCTTAGGCGAGGAATTTTTAAATTATGTAAAAGACGATATGACAATTACCGTTTTAAATGACGGAACAGTTAATGTTGAATAAAAGCATAAAAATTACACCCGATTTCTGCTGAAAGCTGCAGAAGCCGGGTGCTTTTTTAATATTCAATTTCGCCTTTATATACTAAGCTTGCGTCGCCGGAAAGAGTTATACCGCCGTCGGTATATTTAACAGTTAAATCTCCGCCTCTCAGCTTAACGGTAATATCCTCGTCCTTATCACAGTAGCCGTTTTCAACGGCGGCAACAACTGCCGCACAGGCACCTGTTCCGCAGGCGAGAGTCTCACCGTTTCCACGTTCCCAAACACGCATTTTGATTGTTCGTGAATTTACCACTCTTACAAATTCCGTGTTGATTCTTTCGGGGAATAAAGCGTTGTTTTCAAACTGCGGTCCTACATTTTCAATATCAATTTTGTCAACATTGTCAACAAATACTACGCAATGGGGATTTCCAACGGAAACGCAGGTGATATTGTAATCATTACCGCCTATTTTAATAGGATAATCAACAACCCTTTCCTCGTTAATGTTAACAGGCACCCTTGCGCTGTCAAGCACCGCTCTGCCCATTTTTACCGCAACATAAGATACCTTGCCGTCCCGTGTAAATACCTGCATACGTTTAATACCCGATGCGGTTTCTACGGAAATACTGTCCTTCTTAACAATATCATTGTCGTACAGGAATTTAGCAACGCATCTGATACAGTTGCCTGCCATTTTGCCCTCGGAGCCGTCAAGATTGAATATACGCATTTTAGCGTCGGCAACGTCGCTGTTTTCTATTAAAACAATTCCGTCACCGCCGATGGAATAATGCCTGTCGCAAAATTCAATGGCAAAGCTTTCGGGGCAGGTGATAATACCGCATTGATTGTTGAAAAAAATGTAATCGTCACCGGTGCCCTCCATTTTTGAGAATTTAAGAGTACCCTTTGATGAACGCATATTGTTTATATCAACAAGCTCCGTGTTGTTTTGATTGTATCTTGATGCGATAATGTCTGCAAGAGCATTAGCCGTATCAAGAGAGGTCAGCGTGGCAATTCCAAGCTGATTTGCTCTGTTGTGTAGCTTGATGTAGTCCGCAATGGATTTTTTGTCGGATTTTCCTGTGTAAACAATGTAGTCAAGCTTGCCCGACTCCACCAAATCCATTATGGAATTATCCTCTCTCAGCTTGTTTACAACGCCCACCTCAATGCCCAGACTTTCAATAGCCTTGGCAGTTTCCGGCGTAGCCCAGATTTTTGCGCCTAAATCATCAAGCTTTTTCGCAAGATTTACAATTTCATATCTGTCCTGCTTGGTTACGGTGATAAGTACGCCGTGACCGTTTTTATTTACGTCAACATTAAAGCCTGCGCTTACAAGTCCCTTAAATAACGCTTCCTTAAGGTTTTTGCCTACGCCCAAAACCTCGCCTGTTGACTTCATTTCAGGACCTAATTTTGAGTTAACATCATTTAATTTTTCAAAGCTGAATACAGGTACCTTAACTGCAAAATATGGCGGTGTACGGTACAGTCCCGTGCCGTAACCTAAATCCTTCAGCCTTGAGCCTACCATAATTTTTGTGGCAAGCTCTACCATTGGAACGCCTGTAACCTTGCTTATGTAGGGGATGGTTCTTGACGCACGGGGATTGACCTCAATTACATAAAGCTCGTTTCTGTAAATAAGGTACTGAATGTTTACAAGTCCCTGTGTGCCCAGAGATAATGCAAGCTTTTGCGATACATCACATATCTTTTTAAGCATTATATCGTTGAGATTGTAGGGAGGATATACTGCAATAGAGTCGCCGGAATGTACTCCTGCACGCTCAATATGCTCCATAATTCCCGGAATTAATACGTCCTCACCGTCGGAAATACAGTCAACCTCAAGCTCCGTGCCCATCATATATTTATCAACTAAAACAGGATTTTCAATTCCCTGTGACAATATGATGTCCATATATTGCTTAACGTCATCGTCTGTGTAAGCGATAGTCATATTCTGACCGCCGATTACATAGCTGGGGCGAAGAAGTACAGGATATTCAAGCATCTGTGCCGCCTGCAATGCTTCGTCAAGGGTCATAACACTGCTGCCCTTTGGTCTGCATATTCCAAACTGCTCCAGCAGTGCGTCAAAACGCTCTCTGTCCTCGGCAATGTCAATGGATTCGGCAGAGGTGCCGAGAATTTGTATGCCGTTATCATCAAGGAATTTTGTCAGCTTTATGGCAGTCTGACCGCCGAATGCCACAACAACGCCTATGGGATTTTCCGCCTTGATAATGTTCATAACATCCTCGGGAGTTAACGGCTCAAAATAAAGTCTGTCGCCGGTGTCAAAGTCGGTGGATACCGTTTCGGGATTGTTGTTTACAAGGATTACCTCGTAGCCAAGCTCCTTAAGAGTCCATACGCAGTGAACTGAGGAATAGTCAAATTCAATACCCTGGCCAATTCTTATAGGGCCCGAGCCGAGAACAATAATTTTTTCCTTACCGCTTTTTTTAAGAGAACGTGATTCACATTCATCATCGTATGTGGAGTAAAAATACGGAGTCTGCGCCTCAAATTCCGCACCGCAGGTGTCAACCATTTTATACACGCAGTCCTTGTGATAGGCAAGGGAGCCACCGCTGATTTTTTCAAGTGCGCTGTCGGTGTAGCCTAAATTTTTTCCTTTTTTGTACATCTCTTTTGAAAGAGGTGTGTTTTCTATCTGCTTTTCATAATCGGCAAGATTTTTAAGCTTATATAAAAACCACTCGTCAATCATTGTGATTTGGTGGATTTCATCAACGCTTATTCCGTCCTTAAGTGCCTTAAACACGGTGAAAAGGCGAATGTCATCCTGCTGATGCAGCTTTTCTCTTATATCAACGCCGTTTAATCCCTTGTGATTAAGGGTGTCAAGTCCGATTTCTGCACCTCTTACCGCTTTCATCACAGCCATTTCAAAGCAGGGGGCAATGCTCATTACCTCGCCGGTGGCTTTCATCTGTGTGCCGAGAGTGCGAGACGCATTAACGAATTTGTCAAAGGGCCACTTCGGAAGCTTAACAACAACGTAATCAAGGGCAGGCTCGAAGCATGCGCAGGTTTTGCCTGTAACATCGTTTTGAATTTCATCAAGAGTGTAGCCTAAAGCAATTTTTGTGGTAACCTTTGCTATCGGATAGCCTGTTGCCTTTGACGCAAGGGCAGAGGAACGTGATACACGGGGATTAACCTCAATAACCGAGTATTCAAAGGTTTCGGGATTAAGGGCAAACTGACAGTTACAGCCGCCCTCAATACCAAGCTCGGTAATAATATCAAGTGATGCGCTTCTGAGCATTTGATATTCCTTATCGGCAAGGGTTACGGCAGGGGCAATAACTATACTGTCGCCGGTGTGTACGCCTACCGGGTCAAAATTCTCCATAGAGCATACGGCAATTACGTTGCCGATATGGTCACGCATAACCTCAAATTCTATCTCTTTCCAGCCGGCAATGTATTTTTCAACAAGCACCTGAGTAATAGGCGACAGCATAAGTCCGTTTTTAGCAATAATATCAAGCTCGCTCCTGTTGTGAGCAACACCGCCTCCTGCTCCGCCTAATGTGAAAGCAGGACGGATAATTACAGGATAGCCGATTTCCTCGGCAATCCTTTCAGCCGTTTCAAGGTCGTTTGCAATGTCCGATGGAACAACAGGCTGATTAAGCTTAACCATAGTGTCCCTGAACATCTGCCTGTCCTCAGCCTTATCAATAGCCTCGGCATTAGTGCCAAGCAAACGCACGCCCATTTTTTCAAGATAGCCGTCCTTTGCCAGCTGCATACCAATAGTAAGACCTGTCTGACCGCCGAGACCGCATAAAATTGAATCGGGACGTTCCTTTTCAATAATCCTTTTTACTGTCTCCTCAGTCAAAGGCTCAAGATAAATGTGGTCTGCAAGAGCCTTGTCCGTCATAATTGTGGCAGGGTTTGAGTTTACAAGTACAACCTCAATACCCTCGTCACGCAAAACTCTGCACGCCTGTGCGCCTGCGTAGTCAAATTCCGCCGCCTGACCGATAACGATAGGACCGGAGCCGATTACAAGCACCTTTTTTATATCTTTGTTAAGAGGCATTATTTGTTACCTCCCATCATATCAATGAATTTGTCAAAAATAAATCTTGTGTCGTGGGGGCCTGAACACGCCTCCGGGTGAAATTGTACGGAAAAAGCGTTTTTATCCGGATAATCAACACCCTCGCAGGTGCCGTCGTTGGCGTTTATGTAGGATATTTTTCCACCCTGCACCTCAACGCTTTCGTTTACAACCGCATAGCCGTGGTTTTGGGATGAAATATATGTCCTGCCTGTTTCAAGATTTTTAACAGGCTGGTTTACACCTCTGTGACCGTATTTGAGCTTTACGGTTTTACCGCCCATAGCAAGAGCCAATAGCTGATGGCCAAGGCAAATACCGAATATGGGCTTTTTGCCGATAAGCTTCTTTAACTCCTCAACAGCCCGGGTGTTCTCCTCGGGGTCGCCGGGGCCGTTTGAAAGCATAATTCCGTCTGCGTCAAGCTTCAAAATATCCTCAGCCTTTGTGTCGTAAGGCATTACTGCAACATTACAGCCACGCTTGTTAAGCTCACGCACAATGTTTTTCTTTGCGCCGTAATCCAGCAGAACAACATTGAAATTATGCTCGTTGCCTGTAAAAAGCTCCGCTCCTTTTGCCGATACGCTTTCCACCGCTTGTTCAACCCTGTACTGCTTGATTTTTTCAAAATCCGCATCGTTGGGGTTAGAGCATATCATAGCGTTCATAACGCCGGACTCTCTTATTATTTTTGTAATCTGCCTTGTGTCAACTCCGTACACGCCGGGAATTGAGTTGTCCTTTAAAAATTTGTCAAGATTTTCCTCACATCTGAAATTTGACGGATTGTCGCATTTTTCACGAACAACATACGCACTTACAAAGGGCCTTTTGCTTTCCGTATCCTCGCCGATTATTCCGTAATTGCCGATAAGGGGAAAGGTCTGCATTACTATCTGTCCGTAGTAGCTTGGGTCGGTAAGAGTTTCAATGTAACCGCCCATACCTGTTGTAAACACAAGCTCGCCGATAACATCACCCTCTGCGCCGAAACGTCTGCCCTCAAATACTTCGCCGTTTTCAAGGCAAATATATACTTTGCTGTTTTCCATTATAATTACCTGTTAACCTAACAATTTTACAAGAACTGCTTTTTGTGCGTGAAGACGGTTTTCTGCCTCGTCAAAGATTTCATCTGCGTGAGCCTCAAACACCTTTGCGGTAATTTCTTCCTCACGGTGAGCAGGCAGGCAGTGAAGCACCATTGCATCGTCCTTTGCAGCTTCCATTACGCTGTCATTAATCTGAAAGTCCTTGAATATCTTTTCTCTTTCGGCCTTTTCCTCCTCCTGACCCATGGACGCCCATACGTCAGTGTAAAGAATATCAGCGTCCTTTGCACATTCAAGAATATGGTCACTGCACATAAATTTGCCGTTTTCCTCTGCCCATTTCATAATCTCGGCGTCGGGCTTGTAGCCGTCGGGGCAGGCGATTGCACATTCCATACCCATGGTAATTGCGCCTACAATAAGTGAATTTGCCATATTGTTTCCGTCGCCGATAAAGCAGAATTTAAGTCCGTCAAAGCTCTTTTTATGCTCTCTTATAGTCATTAAATCCGCAAGCACCTGACAGGGATGACAGTAGTCGGTAAGACCGTTGATAATGGGAATTGAGCCGTATTCAGCCAAATCCTCAACCTCTTTTTGCTCAAAGGTTCTAATCATAAT
>JBJEPO010000176.1:0-6752 GCA_051881275.1 Eubacterium sp.
AAGAGTACCCTCCACAATGTTGAACAGATAATTTATGTAAATCTGATACGCTATTGCGGACACCATATTTCCCGCAAGGCAGATATAGAGCATTTTGTTTTCCTTAATCACCTTTGGATTTAAGGAATAAATAAAATCCGAAAAGAAGGGAGCGTCCTTTTTAGGCATCAAATCTTTTCGGTCTTTCATAATAAAAAGCCCGAGAAAACCGCTTACCGTAGGGATAATACCCATAATTATAAAAAACTTCCTCCAGTCGCTGACGGTGGCAGAGGCGTTTGTAAGTGAGTCAAAGCCGCCGAACACTATCGCAATGGCAAACAGAGGCATAATAGCCAAAACGGTATCAATACGTGCTCTGTTGGAGGTATTTGTCACGTCGGTTATCCAGGCGTTATATGTAGCGTCGTTGCTTATTGAGCCTATTACGGACATAATGCAGTCCATAGCAACAACAAGTATTACCATGGGAAGAACCTTATCCGCAGAGGGCTGCATAGGAACAAGAGCAAATGCCGCAATGGTAAAGCCCCACACAACATAGCCCCAGCATATAAAGGCTTTGCGCTTGCCGGTACGGTCGCTTAAAGCACCGCCGATTAGGGTTGCCAAGGTGGCGAAGGCGGCTGAGAAAGCAACAAGAAGCGTTGTGGCATAAGGCGCTCTTGTAATCTCATTTTGCATAAAGCGTGAAAAATACATATTTTCAACAACCCAGGCAATCTGACCGATTAATCCGAAAAGGATTATTGATGTCCATGTATTTGCACCGAGCCTTGAAAACTGTTTTTGAGTATTTTTGTTATCCATAATGCGCCCTTCTCTCAAATAGCGTCACGCATATTATTATTTATATTAAATATATAATATCAAATTTTCATATTCATTTCAATAGTATGTTAAAAATTTGATAATAAATTAATATATAATTTTTAATATTTTACTCCTTTTTCTTCAACAATATTAGTTATTGACTGTCTGCATATCACGGAAATATAATCAATCAATTTAGTTTTATCGGGCTTGTTTTCTGATTTGATATAATTAATCAATGCTCCGGCAAACGCCTCGGTATAGAAGTCTTCAAGGAATTCTTTAAACTCGCCGTCAAGCTTTAATCCCTTTTCTCTTTCGGTGGTTTCAATTATTTCTTTAGTAATTCCGATAAAATCAAGATAAAAAAATCTCTTCATTTCATCACGTCCGATAGAATCATAGGCGCAGTTTATAATATGCTTGTTTTTTTCACTGTAATCAAGTATAAATTCAATGGCTTCCTCTGCGTCTATTAATAAATCAAACTGCTTTACAACCTCAATGGCTTCCTGTTCAAACATCCATTTCAACAAAGAATAAATATCCTCAAAATGATAATAAAAAGTTTTTCTGTTAATATCACATTCATCAATAATTTCACTGACCGTTATCTTAGATAACGGCTTTTTTTGCATAAGCTCCTTTAACTTTCCTGCCATAGCCGCCTTGGTCTGAAATGTGCGTTCTTCATTTTTCATAACAAAAGTTCCTTTCTTTACTAACAAAAATATTATACTTATTTACCACAAGATTTCAACGGATAAATACGGACATTTGTCCGTATTTTTATTACTCAATTAGTATTGATTTGCCCGGTTTTACACAAATATTACCACATTGCCCGTTTTTACTGTACGCAAATTGTGATATAAAAGTTGCGTTAGAAATCACCGATTAATTAAACTCAAGGAGAAGATGATGAAAGAAAATGTAAACATTACCTATAACATTAAAATGCAAACACCCATCGGCGTTAGAATCGGCAAAATGATTGCATGCAGAAAAAAGCAAAAACTTATAGGTTATCTTGACATATTAAAGCACAAAGAGCCCTTTACAGGTGAAATGTCAAAGGATAACGGATGCATTATTGACGGATACTTAATGACGCTTATGAAAACCATAAGCTACACAGCCACCGGCACAATTAGTGATGAATCCCTTGAGCTTGAAGTTTTTTGCGGTAAAAACAAATTTCATATCACGGGAACGCCGGAAAAATAACACAACAACGGAGGACTGAGCTTGAAAAAATTTTACACACGGATAGTAAACAATCCGAAAAAAATAATTATTATTTTTTTATGTGCCGCAGTAATATGTGCGGTACTTCAGAATTTGGTTGCGGTAAATTATGATATGAAGGACTATCTGCCTGAGGACAGTAGTTCCACCGTGTCACTGGATTTAATGAACAGTGAATTTGACGGTGGAATACCCAACGCACGAGTTATGGTTAGGGATGTAAGCATAGCACAGGCGATGGAATACAAGGACGAAATTGCCGGAGTTGACGGCGTATCGGAGGTCACATGGCTTGACGATGCGGTAAACATATATCAGCCGCTGGAAACACTGGATAATGATACTGTTGAAACTTATTATAAGGATAACTGTGCCTTGTTTACCGTCACCATTGATGAAGAAAAAAGAATTGACGCCGTAGCGGATATAAGAGAAATAATAGGCGACAATAACGCAATGACAGGCGACGCAGTTTCCACTGCCAAAGCCACAGTAAGCACCGTCAGCGAAATCAAAAAAATAACAATTTTTGCCGTTCTTACGGTATTGCTTGTATTGTTGCTGACTACCACCTCCCGGGCGGAGCCTTTTGTAATACTGATAGGGTTGGGCGTTGCAATAATGATAAACAACGGAACCAACCTGATTTTCGGCGAAATTTCTTTTGTAACAAATGCGGCGGGAACGGTGCTTCAGTTGGCGGTATCACTTGATTATTCTGTATTTTTAATACACCGCTTTGACGAATGTCTTAAAACAAATCATGATAAAAAATCAGCAATGGTGGAGGCACTTTGCAAGTCCACATCATCAATACTTTCCAGCGGACTTACAACGGTAATAGGATTTCTTGCACTGCTGTTTATGCGGTTTGGCATAGGTCCCGATTTAGGTCTTGCATTGGCTAAAGGAATTGCAATAAGCCTAATCGTTGTATTTATATTTATGCCTCCTTTAGTAATTTCCATGTATCCTGTTATGGAAAAAACAAGGCACAGAAAGCTACTTCCGAGCTTTAAAGCATTTGGAAAATTTGCAGGAATGGTAATGATTCCCGTTGCTTTGGTGATAGCAGTTGCCGCCGTTCCCTGCTTTTTGGCTTCAAGCTCCAACGATTATTATTTCGGCTCATCACATATTTTCAATGAAAAAACCCAGGCAGGCAGAGACGCCCAACAAATTGAGGCGGTATTCGGCAAAAGCGACACTTACGTGGCAATGGTGCCAAACGGCAACCTTGAAAAGCAAAAGGAGTTGTCTGACGAGCTCCATAGCATTGATGAAGTATCAAGCATTATATCCTACGTTGACACGGTGGGTGCTGAAATACCGACAGAATATCTTGACGAGGAAACCTTATCCATGCTTGTATCGAACAATTACAGCCGTATGGTTTTGACGGTTGACACAGACTACGAGGGTGAAAGCACCTTTGCCCTGGTGGAAAATCTGCGTAAAACTATTGATAAATATTATCCGGGGGACAGTTATCTGGCAGGAGAGGGTGTAAGCACGTACGACCTTATGGACACAATCACATCGGATAACTTTAAAGTAAACGCTATTGCTATTGCGGCAGTATTCTGCGTGCTTGTGTTTACAACAAAATCCCTCTCACTGCCTGTAATTCTCGTACTTTCCATTGAGGCGGCAATATGGATGAATCTGGCAATACCCTACTTTTGTGATGCAAAGGTTTTCTATATTGCGTATCTAATTATCAGTTCAATTCAGTTGGGTGCAACAGTTGACTACGCAATTCTGTTTTCAGAAAGATACAGTGAATTTAGGCGGACAACGCCGAAACGCAAGGCGGCGGAAAAGACGGTTTGCGCAGTAATGCCCTCTCTGTTAACTTCGGGCACCGTGCTGGCAGTTGTGGGCTTTCTTCTCAGCGGAATATCAACCCACGGAATACTAAAACAACTGGGACTGTATTTAGGACGCGGTTCACTGCTTTCCCTGTTCTGTGTACTGCTTGTACTGCCGGGTCTTTTGTATATATTTGACGGAGTTATAAGGCGCACAACAAAAAATGCAAACTATTTATCAAAGGAGAAAAAGAAATGAGAAATTTTGAAAAGATTTTAGCCTGTTTTATTGCGGCAGGAATTGCGGTATCACCCTGTACCTTTGCTTCGGCGGCAGAGAAAACCGGTGAAAAGGAGGAGGTTATATATGCCAATCTTACTTGCAGCGGTGAAGTAAAGGACGTTTATGCGGTTAATATTTTCGGCAGCGGAAGGATTGTTGATTACGGTGATTACAGCAATGTTAAGCTTCTTAATTCAAGCAGTAAAATCACACAAAAAGGCGACAAAATAACCTTTAACACAAACAAGGAAAGGGTTTACTGTCAGGGTGATATGAAAAGCACTGAGTTGCCTTGGACAATAAAAATCAGCTACAAGCTTAACGGCGAGGAAATAATTCCGGAAAATCTTGCAGGTGAAAGCGGGAAGCTGGAAATTCATCTGATAATTGAAGAAAACGAGGACTGTGACAGCTCCTTCTATGATGATTACGCCCTTCAGGCATCGTTGGCACTTAACACGGAAAAATGCAAAAATATTACTGCTGATGATGCAACCCAGGCAAACGCCGGCAAAATAAAGCAGTTGTCATACACAATTCTTCCCGGAAAAGGCATTGACACAAAAATTACGGCAAATGTTACAGATTTTGAAATGGACAGCATAAGTATTAACGGCATTTCACTGTCTATGGATATAGAGGTTGACGACAAGGAATTAAAGGACGAAATAGGCAAGCTGACAGACGCCTGCAAGGAAGTTGACGACGGCGCAGGTGAATTAAAAGACGGTGCAAAGGAGCTTGCAGACAACGGAGCACAGCTTAACGACGGCTCAAAGGCTTTAACGGGCGGAGCACAGTCCTTGTCAAGCGGTCTTGAAAAATACAGCGAAGGCGTATCTCAAATGCAGAGCGGGATTTATGAGCTTAACAGTCAGTCGGATAATTTAACGGACGGCTCTGCACAGATGCAGACGGCTCTTCTTCAGGTACAAAACGCATTAAACAATGTAAAAGGTGCCGAGGATGAGGTTACCCAACTGCTTAAGGCATCGGCTGACATACAACAAGGCATTAACGAAATAGCCGAAAATACAAAAAATCTTGAGCAAGGCGTAAATTATGATGCTTATAAAAACGAAATGTCAAAAAATGGTCTTGACATTGACGAACTGAAAAGCAAAAACTCTCAAACAATAAGCAGTCTTACTCAGCAGATTAAAGAAATAAACGCACAGATTGCACAGCTTGAATCGGCAGGCGGTGACCCGCAGACAGTAGCTCAGCTTAAAGCGCAGGCTGACCAACTGGAGCAGATTATTATACTTTTAAACGCCAACAACGGTGCGGTAGGCGGTACACAGCAGTACCTTGACACCGTAAACAAAAACATCAAAGCTTTGGCAGGTGCAACCCAAGCTCTCAGCGATAGCTATGCTGAATTTAACAAAGGTCTTAACTCGCTTTCAGAGGCACTGACGCAAATGATGTACAACACATCTATGCTTTCGCAGGCAGTTAACGCCATTGTTCAGGAATACTCAAAGCTTGACTCGGGAATTAACGAATATACCGACGGCGTTGCGAAAATTGCGTTAGGGTGCACCCAAATTTCCGAAAGCACAAAACAGCTTGTTACAGGCAGTAAGGAGATTAATACCGGTGCGTCTGAGCTTTACAGCGGTGTAAATCAATACACACAGGGCTCAGTTTCACTTTATAACGGCACAGTTGACCTAAAGAAAGGCACAAGTAAATTTTACAGTGAAGCCTCCGGTGCAGATAAAAAGATTGATGATAAAATAGAAGATATGATTGACAGTATTTCAGGCGGCGACAGCGAGACACAATCATTTGTATCAGATAAAAACACCAATGTAAAATCACTTCAGTTTGTTATTAAAACCGACCCTATTGAAGAAGAGGAAAAAGAGGAAAACGACGACAGTGGACAGCAAAAGCAGACCTTTTGGGATAAAATTCTTGCACTGTTTAAAAAATAAATTTTAGTACGAATAACACAAAAGCACCCTCCTTTGAGAGTGCTTTTGATGTTACAAGGTATTGAGGATACGGGGCAATTCATTGAGGCTTTTTATTTCAAAATCAACGGTGACGTCACCGGTATTTTCCATCTCCGACGGATTATACCAACAGCACTTAATACCTGCGTTATTACCGCCCTGCATATCGCTTGTAAGGGAGTCCCCCACAATAATTATTTCGTCCTTTTCACAGGGTTCAATATTTGCAAAAACATAGTCAAAAAACTGCTTTGAGGGTTTTTCATATCCCACTTCATCGGATATAAAAGCACCGTCAAGTATATTGCAAAGTCCCGATTTTTTCAGCTTTACAGCTTGCACGTCATATCTGCCGTTAGTTACTGCATACTGCCTGTATTTACCTTTAAAGCTATTCAAAAGTGCATCGGCGTTATCAAGAAAGCATATTGTATCGCACAGGTGGCTTTCATATTCTCTGCAAAATTCGTTTGCATTAACATTTTTTACTCCGATGGCTTTGAAAAAATCAATAAATCTGTACTCCAAAACCTGCTGCTTTGTAAGCTCACCTCGCTCCAATTTTTTCCAGTAGGATGCATTTATATCGGAATAGCGTTTTACGGTATCAGCATTACATTCGCCTAAATTATA
>JBJEPO010000177.1:0-6746 GCA_051881275.1 Eubacterium sp.
AGGCAGTACAAGGTGATTGAAGCCGCCGTACAAACCATACTTACGGCAAAGGTATTTCTGAACACGTATGTTACAAGGGTTGACGAAATAAAACACGCCAGCATAAGAAAAATGCAGTTATATCCCATGTGCTCTGCGCTGACAATATCCCACAGCGCACCTGCAAAAAGTCCCAGCAGTGCGGCTGCCTTTTCGTCCTCGTCCAAGCTGATAAGAACACACACGGGAATAAGAATAAAGCAACGTACACCGCCTATTTCGGGAAAAAGTCCGGCAGTGTTCTGAAGCAGTGCACACAGCATCAAAATTCCGCAGTAAACTATGTATTTAACGGTTTTGTCCTTTTTTGTAAGCTCCATTACTCAGCCTCGCTTTCATACTGTATTTTTGACGGGTTAGGATTATTACCCCACATCTGTAAGAACAAAGCAGGAGGTAATAGTGCTGACATCAACCCCGGGAGTTATTACGGCATAGGAGGAAATATCCGTTGCCTCGTCGCTGATTTCATCAACTGTGCCGATAATCAAATCCTTGGGCACGGTTGTACTTATTCCGGCGGTGCAAATAATTGAGCCGTAGGTGATTTTTGTTGACGAGTCAAGATTAGCCATTTTGCACTTGCCCTCCTTTGCGAGAGAGGCGGTGCCGGTGACGTAAGACATTTCACCGCTGACAATCTCGTAGGCGGAAACGTTAAAATCCTTATCCATAACCGTTTTAACCACGGAATAATCGGGATAAACCTTGTCAATAACGCCCACAAGATATTTTCCGTAAAGAACGGCGTCGCCCTTTTCTATTCCGTTGGCTTTGCCCTGACTGATAGTAAAGGAGCCGTAAATGTCGGCACTGTCTCTGCCGATTACGGAAGCCTGGGCAAATTTATAATCAGGGTTATCCTCCTTCAGTTCAAGAAATTCCTTGTAAAGCTCGTTTTGCTTTTTTAAATTTTCATAATCCACTAATTGCTCCTGCAGCTCGCCCACCTGACTGCGCAGAGAGGCAATCTGCTTTTCATATTCTGCGTCTCCGCTGACATTTGATGAAATTTTATCAAGACCGCTGCTTATTTTTGACGCAACATAATGGCAGGGAGCAAAAACAGTGCCCACTACCGTGGACTGCGCCGTTTCGCCGTGACCGTTAGCGGCGGAAATTACCGCCCCCAAAAGCAGACAGGCAATTACTGCGGCAACCATCTTAAATCTGCTGCTCTTAAAAAAACTTTTCATTCAACATTCCTCTTGCTTAAGCAAGTCATTTTAGGCTTGCTCGGATTTATCTCGCTTGCTTACCCTATCTTACTCTTCTAAGCTTAACTGATGTACCCAGTGCAACGCACTCGGTAGGCCTGTCCGGTATAATTACGGGAATTTTTGTATGCATTTCAAGCAGCTCCCTAAGACCTCTTAGCTGTCCCGTACCGCCTGTAAGATATATTCCTCGGTCAATAATATCCGCCGCCAGCTCCGGCAGAGTAACCTCCAGCGTTTCCTTAACTGCGTTTACAATACTGTTAACCGGCTCAAAAAGAATTTCCCTTACCTCCCCCGAGGTTATTTCCATACTGTTGGGAAGTCCGTCGGCAAGATTTCTGCCTCTTACCTCCATAGCACCCTCGCCGTCATAGGCGGAGGCGGAGCCGAGTTTAATTTTAATATCCTCAGCCGTGCGCTCGCCGATAAGCAGGTTATGATTTTTCTTCATATATGTAACGATGGCGTCGTCAAGAGCGTCACCGCCGATTTTTATACTTTTACTGCTGGCAATACCGCCCAGGGACACAACTGCAATATCGCAGGTTCCGCCGCCGATATCAACTATCATTGAGCCTGCCGCCTCGTAAACAGGCAGTCCTGCGCCCAAGGCCGCCGCCATAGGTGCCTCAATAAGCTCAACCTCCTGTGCGCCGGCACTTCTCGCCGCATCCTCAACGGCTCTGCGCTCCACCTCGGTAACATCCGCAGGAACGCTGATAACAACACGTGTTTTGGTAAACATATTACGCTTGCTTGAACGGTAAATAAAATCGTGGAGCATATCGGCAGTCATATCAAAATCCGCAATAACGCCGTCACGAATAGGACGAACGGCAACTATTGAGCCGGGAGTTCTGCCTATCATGGTTTTTGCCTCGTCACCGGTTGCCAGCACTCGCTTTGACTTAACATCAACCGCAACAACGCTTGGCTCCTGTATGATAATATGGCCTTTTTTATCCGTAATCAAAGTATTTGAAGTACCTAAATCAATTCCTATATCTCTTGAAAAAAGCATTATGTATTCTCTCACTTTCAGCCTTCTAAATTTTCTGTCCTGCCTATTATATATTAATATCACCCTAATCTCAATATATAATTTAAAAATTAATAAATTTGTAAATCTATCGTAACAAAAACAATGGATTTGATTTATAATACCGATTTCTGCCTCCCTTTAACAAGGGAGGCAAATGGGTTAAATTATAATTTATATAAGTTCATTATCGGGCAAGAATGTTAATTATATTATCCCTATCTTCCCGTGTGGGTTCAGGCTCAGCCTGCGAATTACAATTCAGTAGTAAATGTGTAGCCCTGCTGACGGATATCGTCTATTGCCGAGCCTAAAATATCCGCATTGGTTTTACATACTGCGTGAAGAAGGATAATTTCGCCCGGGTGTGTGGACTCGCAGATTTTAGTCAGTGCCTCGGAATTATCGGGAGGATTTGAAGTATCCCAGTCCGCATAAGCAAAGGACCAAAAAACGCTTTTATAGCCTAACTGGTTAACAAGGGCAAGACTCTGCTGGCTGAACTCGCCTTTAGGGAAACGAAAATAACTCATTGTATAATTATACTCTTTTTTGATATAATTATGGAGAGTCATTACCTCCTCCTTGGCAGTGTCCAAATCAATTTCATCCATTGTGTAATGGCGGTAGGTGTGATTACCCACAATATGACCCTCGTCAATCATACGCTTTATCAAATCGGGATTATCCTTTGCAAAATCATAGGTAACAAAGAAAATCGCCTTCACCTTTTTCTCCTTCAGAGTGTCAAGAATAGACGGTGTGAAGCCGTTTTCATAGCCTTCGTCAAAGGTCAGGCACACCTGCTTTTTGTTGTCAAGAAGCCATTTTCCGCCCAATGATGAAAAGGTTTTTTCCAGTGAGGCAGGGTCTGTGGGCACCTGATGATTTTCAATATTTCCCGGTCCCCAAATTACCTTGCTTGTGGAATAATCGTTAATATTTGCAAGCTGTGTTGCGCTGGGTGCCTCGGTTGTATTGGCAGATGGAGCACGGTCATTATCCTCTGTTGAGGGTTGAGTTGTACTCTCTGTAATATTACTTGTAGTATTATTTTCCTCTGTGCCCTTCATATTCACCGTACAGCCGCAAAGCAACAGACAGCACATCAGGCACGCTAAAAATTTTTTCATAAATAAAAACCTCCTGCAACAATATCTTTGTCACAGGAGGTAAAAATATTAATGGTAAAATCAGCTATGCTCCGTTTTCCAGCCGGCGGAAATAATTTCTTCGTTTTTTCCCACCTGAGTCAGCAGATTTTCAATAAGCGCATCGTTGTCGGTTTTTGTTGTTATGTAGGCTCGGATTTTCGTGTTTCCGTCCTCTGTTTCCGTGCTTTCAAGGGTGTGAAGCAAGGCACCGGAATCGTTTTTAATAATATGCATTATGTTTTTGCGCACATCAAGCGCAGATTCCTCGGGACACACAACGGAAATTTTATAAATTTTTTCGTTATGAATTTTTTTGCCTTTTTCGTATTTTTTGATTTGGTCAATTTTGCTTGACAGAGGGTGCAATACAAGATGAAGAAATACTATCACACCTGCCACCATAACGGCGTACTGCATTTTGTCAAGACAGCACAAAATACCCACGGAGGCACTTGCCCAAACAGTGGCGGCGGTGTTGAGTCCTCGTACGTTTGCGCCGTCACGGATAATCACGCCTGCGCCCAAAAAGCCGATACCGCTGACTACCTGGGCGGCAATTCTGGTTAAATCGGCATTATCGCTGACAAAATAGCCAAACGCCGTAAAGGAAAACGAACCGATACAGACAATTACATTTGTCAAAATACCTGCCTGATGGCGAGTCCACTGGCGTTCAAAGCCGATAATCGCCCCCAAAAGCGAGGCAACAAGTATTCTTATACCGAAGCCTAAAAAGGAATCAATGGGATATGTGATTAACAAATCTTTCAATTATTCTCACTGCTTTCAATACTTTTCATTTTAAGATAAGCGTTGATAAATCCGTCAAGGTCGCCGTCCATAACTGCGGTGATATTTCCCATTTCGTAATTTGTTCTGTGGTCCTTAACCATAGTGTAAGGCATAAACACATAAGAGCGAATCTGGGAGCCCCAGGCAATTTCCTTCTGGTCGCCCTTTATGTCCTCAATTTTTTCAAGATTTTCACGCTCTTTGATTTCCACAAGCTTTGATTTCAACATTCTCATTGCAACTTCCCTGTTTTGATGCTGTGAACGCTCAATCTGACAGGAAACCACAATGCCGGTGGGAATATGTGTAAGACGTACTGCGGAGGAGGTTTTGTTTACCTTCTGTCCTCCTGCTCCGGAAGCACGGTAAACGTCCATTTTTATATCCTCCTCACGGATTTCCACATCAACATCATCGTCAATTTCCGGCATAACCTCAAGAGAAGCAAAGGAGGTATGACGTCTGCCTGAGGAATCAAAGGGGGAAACTCTGACAAGACGGTGAATACCCATTTCGCCGTGGAGATAGCCGTAGGCATTTTCACCCTCAATAAGAATTGTTGCACTTTTTATACCTGCTACATCGCCGTCAAGGTAATCAAGGGTTGACACCTTGTATCCGTGACGCTCGCCCCAACGGTTATACATACGGAAAAGCATTTCCGCCCAGTCCTGCGCCTCCGTTCCGCCTGCGCCGGCATGGAAGGTGAGAATTGCGTTTTTATCGTCAAATTCTCCGCTGAGGAGCGTTGACAAGGTCATGCTTTCAATTTTCTTTTCTATTTCATCAACCGAGGCGGTGCAATCCTCCAACAGACTTTCATCCTCTTCCTCGTCGGCAAGCTCAATCATAACCATAGCGTCCTCATATTCGCCTTTAAGGGAGCTGTACGCCTGAACCTTTGCTTTGAGAGAGCCGATTTTCTGCATAACCTTTTGGCTGTTTGTCATATCGTCCCAAAAATCAGGAGCGGCACTCTGCTTTTCAAGCTCAGCAATCTCCGTAACAAGACCGTCTATATTAAGCGCCTCTTTTAAATTTTCAATAGGCTTTTCCGACTGGGAAAGCCTTGCTTTAAGCTCTTCAAATTCTAACATAAATACCCACTCTGCATTTTATTATTATAATCGGTATAATATTATAATCTATTATAGTAGAAAATTCAAGGTAAATTAAATAGTTTATTATATGTTAACTTTATTTTCATCAAATAATTGATTTTTTGTGTTTATATAAGTATAATAAAAATAATATACTTGATTATATTCGGGAGAAAATAGTGTGAAAAATCACACTATTTCGATTGTATTGCCCTCAAAATTTGCCTGTGGCATAATTTTGAGATGGCTAAATTCCCATTATACGCCTTATCCGGCTACAATAAGGCGTTAAGAATTTTTTATAAACTATTTGTAGCCGGAAAGGCTATGGGAATTTATATGTCTTTATATGAAAATTCCGTTTGCCCTGTCTGCGGTAAAAAATTTGAGGCAGATGATGACGTAGTAACCTGCCCCGAATGCGGAACGCCTCATCACAGGGAATGCTATAAATCAATCGGTCATTGTATTAACGCCAATCTTCACTCTCAAAATTATAAATATGAGAGAATTAAAGGACCGGTTGAAACGCAATCACAGTCAAATACCCAAGGTGAATATTACGTTCCCAACGGCGAAAAAGTACAGGACGACGAGAAAAATCCAAATCCGCCCATTGTTATGGGAATGCCCAATTACAGCAGGATTTACGGTGCAAACGACACCATAGACGGCGAAAGCGTTGCTGACGTTGCCGCCGCAGTATCAGTTAACACGCCGAGATTTATCAGCGTGTTTAGAAGGCTCAGCGAAAAGCGTAAAAAGGTCAGCTGGAACTGGAGCGCATTTTTCTTCGGAGAATTTTATATGTTTTTCAGAAAAATGTACAAACAGGCCATTGCGTTTATGTGCGTGAATTTTGCGGCTTTAATGGGCGGTATGGCGTGCATTTTCAAATTTGCGCCGAAATATACTGCCGCAGTTAATGAGCTTTCAAACGCAATGAATCAAAAAGACACATCTCAAAGTGCTTTGCAGTCGCTGGCGGAAAAAGCAATGCAGACCGCCGACGCACAGACTGCGGCAATAATAATGTATGCAATTTTAGGCGTATTTATTGTCTGCCGTATTATTATGGCAATGTTTTCAGACAATTTTTACAAAAAAAGCATATTTGCCCTAATTAAAGATGTAAGCGAAAAATTAAGCACCGGCGCATCGTTTATTCAAACCCCTATGTTTATGGCGGAGGAACAGGGCAGTCTCAGCCAGGCACAGATGAAGCAGCTTTATTTGAGCAAGCGCGGCGGGGTAAGCTTCTTTGCTCCGGTGGCGGCGTTGTTTGTGTTCCAAATATTAATACAATTAGCATCATCACTTTAAAAGTTCCGCCTGTCACAAGACGAATAAGCAAGCGAGACAAATCCGAATAAGTTTTTTATAAACGGATTTTCCGCTATGC
>JBJEPO010000178.1:0-6621 GCA_051881275.1 Eubacterium sp.
TCGGTAAGGAGTATGTGTTTAAAGCAGGAACAATGGCAACCGTTGCCGATAAAACTGCTTACGGTTATGTGTGCAAATATCTTGAGGAAAGAGATTTGTATGCCTCCACCTCAAAGGCTGAAATTGACAGGCTTACGGTGGGATGTACAGGTATTAAGAGAACAACTGGTCAGCACCCGGGCGGTATGGTTGTTGTTCCCGATAAATACACCGTGGAGGACTTTACACCTATTCAGTATCCCTCAAATGACGAGAAAAAGGGTACATATACAACACACTTTGACTTTAAAAATTCACTTCACGATACCCTGCTTAAATTGGATGAGCTGGGACACGATAATCCTACCCTTTATAAATATCTTGAGGATTCCACCGGCGTTCCCGTTATGGACGTTGATTTGTCCGACCCTAAGCTTTACGAGCTGATTACATCAACAAAGCCTCTCGGAATTTCTCCCGAGGATATTGACTGCGAAACCGGCACCCTTGCAATTCCCGAAATGGGTACGCCCTTTGTTATCGGTATGCTTGTTGAAGCACAGCCAAAAACCTTCTCCGACCTATTGCAGATTTCAGGTCTGTCCCACGGTACTGACGTTTGGCTTGGCAATGCCCAGGAGCTTATCAATAACGGAACCTGTACAATTTCCGAGGTTATCGGATGCCGTGACGATATTATGACATATCTGCTTCATAAGGTTGAGGCTTACGAACGAAACACAGGCAAGGAGTCGCCGTTAACTAAAAAGGACTGCTTTAAGATTATGGAATATACCCGAAAGGGTAAAGCACCCAAGGAGCTGCCTCCTTATGAGGATGCAATGAAAACCATAGGCGTTGAGCAGTGGTATATTGACTCCTGCTATAAGATTAAATATATGTTTCCCAAGGCTCATGCGGCGGCTTATGTTATTGCCGCACTGCGTATTGCCTGGTACAAGATTTATTATCCCATTCATTTTTATTCTGCTTTCTTCACCGTTCGAGGCGGAGCCATTGACGCTGTTGCCGCCGTTCAGGGCAAAGAGGCAGTTAAAAAGAAAATGCAGGAAATCAAATTAAAGGGCAACGACGCTACCGCTAAGGAGGAATCACAATACGTGGTGCTCCAGATTGTTATAGAAATGCTTGCCCGCGGTTATGAATTTTTACCTGTTGATTTGTATAAATCCGATTGGCGTGTTTATCAGATTGAGGACGGAAAAATCCGTCTGCCCTTCTCCGCCATTGACGGTATCGGCGAAACTGCCGCCCAGGCTATTGCCGATGCGGTAAAAAGAAATCCCGACGGCTTTATCGCCTCCGATGATTTGGCAAATGAGCCGGGCGTGGGTAAGTCGGTTGTAGATGCGCTGAGAAACGCAGGCGCATTGGGTGATTTGCCCGAAACTAAACAGATTTCTCTGTTTTAAAAATAACAGTTGACAATGTTACTTTATTGTGTTAGCATATTAGCACGCTAAAGTGAATTAACTGTGAGGTTACTATATGAAAAGATATTCAAAAATTACTCCCGAGGGCAGCCGTGATTATCTCTTTGAGGAATGTGACGACCGCCGTAAGGTAGAGAGAATTTTGTCAGATTTGTTTAAGGAAAATTCTTACAGAAAGGTTATAACTCCTGCCATAGAATTTTTTGACGTGTTCAAAAGCAATAATGCAGGCATTGAGTCGGAGGAGATGTATAAGCTTACCGACTCCAAGGGCAGAACCACGGTGCTTCGTCCCGATAACACTATGCCTATTGCCCGAATGGTTGCAACAAGACTTAATACACAGGCTTTTCCCGTAAGACTTTACTACAACCAAAGCGTTTTTGTAAGAGGCAAGGACCTTGCCGGCAAGGTTAACGAAATTGCCCAAAGCGGTGTTGAGCTTATAGGCGACGGCAGTATTGAGGCTGATGTTGAAGTTATAAAAATGGCAGTTGAAAGCCTTGAAAGATGTGACCTAAATTCCTTTAAAATTGAAATAGGCAATGCGGCTTTCTTTAATGCAATTCTTGATAAAATGAATATTTCCGACACCTGCAAGGCGGATATTTGTAATTTGATAGAGGGCAAAAATTACGGTGCACTTAACGATTTGCTAAACCGTATTGAGCCTTGCAGAGAGGCTGATGTTATTAAACGCCTGCCCCGTCTTTTCGGCGGATGCGAGGTTATAGACGAAGCCAAGAAAATATATAATGACCATAGGGCAAATAAGGCTCTTGACTATCTTAAGGATGTGTACGATAAGCTCTGCCGGGCAGGACTTGAAAAGTATATTATGCTTGATTTGGGTCTTGTTAACAGAAGTAATTATTATACAGGCGTAATTTTCCACGGCTACGCCGAAGGCTCGGGCATTTCTGTTTTGTCAGGCGGACGTTACGATAATTTGCTTGAGGAGTTCGGTATGCCGGCATCTGCTATCGGCTTTGCCGTAGAGGTGGGCGCACTGTGCGAGGCTATGCGAGAGGTTATTAATGTTGAAAGACCGATACGTATTGCATTGACTAAGGGCAGACTTGAAAAATGCTCTGTCAGCCTGTTTAAAACAATGGGACTTGATACGTCACAGCTTGAAAATAAAGGACGCAGACTTATTTTGCCTGTTGATAAGTACGAGGCGGTGCTGTCAAAGGCTCCCGATGTAATTACTTACGTTGAACACGGTGTTTGTGATATAGGCATCGTGGGCAAGGATACTATTGTTGAGCACGGAACCTCATTCTACGAGGTTATGGACCTTAATATCGGCAGATGCAGATTTGCTCTTGCCTGTCCGAAAGGAACCGATTTCTTCTCCGGTTATAAGAGAAAGGTTGTTGCGTCAAAATATCCAAAGGTTGCAAAGGAATTTTTTGAATCAAAGGGTATGGACGTTGATATTATTAAAATTGAGGGAAGCGTGGAACTTGCACCTCTTTTGGGTCTTGCCGACGGTATTGTGGATATTGTTGAAACAGGCTCAACTCTCAAAGAAAACGGACTTGAAATAGTAGAAGAAATTATGCCTATTTCCGCAAGAGTTATTATAAATATGGCTTCTATGAAGCTCAGAAAAGCAGAGATTGAAGAATTTTTGGCTGATTTGGAGCTTGCAAGTCAGGTATAGGAGGACGAGAAATGAAAATAACCAGAGCAAACGGCAAGGTTGAATATGCCCTTGTTGAAAATCTTAAAAAGCGTGCCGGCGAAACCGATGCGAAAATTGTTGATATAGTAACAAATATACTTAAAAGCGTTAAAGAGGACGGCGACGAGGCAGTAAGAGAATTTACAGTTCGCTTTGACGGCGGTCTGCCTAAAAAATTCGTTATTGAAAAGGACGAGCTTCAAACATATCTTGATAAGGTTGACGACGATTTCAAAAATGCAATTATAAATGCAAAAAATAATATATTTGACTTCCATCAGCGTCAGGCACAGCAGTCCTGGCTGACAACTAAGGAAAACGGCGTAATTATGGGTCAGCGTGTGAGAGGTCTTAAAAGAGTGGGTATTTATGTACCCGGTGGAACAGCCGCTTATCCCTCATCTGTTTTGATGAACGCCATTCCGGCAAAAATCGCCGGCGTTGAGGAAATTATTATGGTTACTCCTCCCGGCAAGGACGGCAATCCTAATGAAAATATTATGGCAGCCGCCGCAGTTGCCGGTGTTGACAGGGTATTCCTTGTGGGCGGTGCCCAGGCTGTTGCGGCACTTGCTTACGGTACGGAAAAAATACCGAAGGTTGATAAAATTGTAGGTCCCGGCAATATTTTTGTAGCCACGGCAAAAAAACTGCTTTACGGCGTTGTTGATATTGATATGGTGGCAGGACCCTCCGAAATACTTATTGTTGCCGATAAAACGGCGGAGCCGTCATTTTTGGCGGCGGATCTTATGAGCCAGGCAGAGCACGATACTATGGCGAGCGCAATCCTGCTTACCACTTCTTCAGAGCTTGCAAAGGCAACCTTAAGAGAAATAGACAAGCAGGTTAAATACCTTGACAGACAGGAGATTATTCTTCAGTCACTTGAAAATTACGGCGAAATTATTGTGTGCGAGGATTTACAGCAGGCTATTGATTTTGCAAATGAGCTGGCTCCCGAGCATCTTGAGCTTTGCATCAGCGAACCCCTTAAATATATCGGTAAGGTTGATAACGCAGGCTCCGTATTTCTCGGAAACTGGTCACCGGAGCCTTTGGGCGATTACTATGCAGGGACAAACCACGTTCTGCCCACATCAGGCACAGCGAGATTTTTCAGTCCTCTTTCTGTGGATAGCTTTATTAAAAAATCATCATTTATCTACTATACACCTGCCGAGCTTCGCAATGCGAAGGACGATATAATCAAGCTTGCGGACACTGAGGGTCTTACCGCCCACGCAAACTCAATTAAAGTAAGATTTGAATGAGGTAAATTCTATGAGAACAGCAACGGTAGAAAGAAATACTAAAGAAACACAGATAAAAATTGAACTTAATCTTGACGGCGGAGATGTTGAAATCTCAACAGGCATCGGCTTTTTTGACCACATGCTTACCGCATTCGGCGTTCACGGAGGCTTTGGCTTAAAGGTAAGTGTTAACGGCGACCTTGACGTTGATACACACCACACCGCAGAGGATACGGGTATCGCCTTGGGCACCGCCTTTAAAAAGGCGTTGGGTGATATGAGCGGTATTGAGCGTTACGGTACGTTTTTTATCCCTATGGATGAAAGCCTTGCCTGTGTAAGTCTTGATATTTCAAACAGACCGTTTCTCGTTTTCAATGCCGATTTTAAGCAGGAATTTTGCGGTGATTATGAAAACTGCGTAACCGAGGAATTTTGGCGTGCCTTTGCCGTAAATGCAGGAATTACGCTCCACATAAATGTTCCCTACGGCAGTAATGCACACCACCAGATTGAAGCAATCTTCAAAGCGGCGGCACACGCACTTAAAATTGCCGTTGCAAAAAATTCGGACGGTTCTGTTTTATCCACTAAAGGAGTATTGTAATGATAATTTTCCCTGCAATAGATATAATTGACGGCAAGCCCGTTAGACTTTTTAAGGGCGATTTTTCCACCGCACAGAGAGTTGCCGACGACGCTTTGCAAACGGCTTTTGATTTTGTTAAAGCAGGAGCAGATTGGATTCACATGGTTGATTTGGACGGCTCCCTGCAGAAAAAAAGAGTAAACAGCGAAACCTTTGTTACCGTTGCAAGGGAAACCTCGCTTAAGGTTGAGTTAGGCGGCGGAATACGTACTATGCAGGATATAGATTACTATGCATGTAACGGTATCAGCCGTGTAATTCTCGGCTCTGTTGCTCTTAAAAATCCAAAGCTTGTTGAAGAAGCCGTAAAGGAATTCGGCGATTTAATAGCCGTTGGCATTGACGCTAAAAACGGATATGCCGCCGCAGAGGGATGGACGGAAAATTCCGATATTTTCTATATTGATTTGGCTCGGCGTATGGAGGATGTGGGAGTTAAAACTATAATTTATACCGATATTTCCAAGGACGGTACTCTCAGCGGTCCCAATGTGGAACAGCTTACTGAGCTTAACAATGCCGTTTCCTGCAATATTACTGCATCCGGCGGTGTTACCGATATTAACGACATCATAACCCTGCGTGACAATAAGCTTTACGGTGCAATATGCGGTAAATCTATTTATCAGGGTACTTTATCACTTGCCGAAGCGGTGGAGGTATGCAAAAATGATTGATGTGGAAAAGTATTTTAAAAAGGCAGACTTAATTCCTGCCGTAATTCAGGAGGAGTCAACAGGCGAGGTGCTTATGCTCGCCTATATGAACAGAGAGTCTATGCAGAAAACTCTTGAAACAGGCTACACTTGGTTTTGGTCACGTTCAAGACAGGAGCTGTGGAATAAGGGCGCAACCTCGGGACATTTGCAAAAAATTGTGTCAATCAAGGGCGACTGCGACGACGACACATTGCTTATAAAGGTTATACAAACAGGCGCCGCCTGTCATACCGGCTCTCATAGCTGCTTTTTTAACGATATAGAATTTAATAAAGACGGAGAATAAAAATGGACAGTATTAAAGACAGTATCAAAAACGATTACGAAACCATACTCGCCAGAAGAGATGCAAAGGAGGACGGCTCCTATACCTGCTATCTCTTTGAGCAGGGCATTGATAAAATCCTCAAAAAAGTAGGCGAGGAGTCAACGGAAATGGTTATTGCCGCCAAAAACGGTGTTAAGGACGAAACGGTTGGAGAAATCTGCGACCTTATCTATCATACACTTGTTATGATGGTTGACCGGGGCATAACTCTTGAGGATGTAAAGGAAGTACTTGATAAGCGTGCCGAAAAAGCAGGCAATCTTAAAAAATTCCACGTTGTAGATAAGAATTCTTAAATTAAAGGCAGATAAAAATGGCGCATAAAAGATGGGTAGTGCGTGAGGCAGATAAAGAAAAAGCGTCCGCATTAAGCGAAAAATTTAATATTGACCCTTTTATCGCCTTTTTGATGGTATCAAGGGGTATTGACGACGATTTGTCCGCCTCATCCTTTTTGTCGGACAGCTTTGAAGTCGTATCTCCCTTTGATTTTGCCGATATGGAAGAGGCTTCTTTTGTTATAGGCGACGCCGTTGATAACGGAGA
>JBJEPO010000179.1:0-6619 GCA_051881275.1 Eubacterium sp.
AAATTAAAGCCTCCGTTTGCTTTTCCTTGCATACTCAATTAAAGGAATATTATCACAATTCAAGCTTTCTTGAACACGGCGGTGCACCGGAGAAGGCCTTTAAAAGTGCATTTGCCAATCAGATAAACGCTTACCTTAAAGCAAACAACAAATACAATAAAACCGATTCACAGATTAGTATTCAGGACATTGAGGAATGTGTTATATTTGTTGTTTCCTCATTTTCCACCCAAACCTCCTATGAAAATCAAACTAAAAAATCAATTACAAACAAGTTTATTCAGGAGGCTATGACTGACTTTTTCAGAAAACAGCTTGAAATTTACTTTATAGAAAACAAAATGGACGCAGATAAAATTGCCGACCAGGTATTGATTAATATGCGTTCAAGGGTTAAGGCGGAAAAAACGAGAAAAACTCTCAAAACCTCACTTCAGTCAAAAATGGATATGACAAACCGTATTCAAAAATTTGTTGACTGCCGTTCAAAGGATGTAAACGAAAGGGAGGTTTTCATAGTAGAGGGTGACTCTGCTCTCTGTGCCTGCAAGCAGGCGAGAGACGCTAATTTCCAGGCGATTATGCCTGTAAGAGGTAAAATACTTAACTGCTTAAAATCGGACTATGATAAAATTTTCAAAAGTGAAATTATTACTGATTTGATAAAGGTTTTAGGCTGCGGAGTTGAGGTAAAAAGCAAAGCAGCGAAGGATTTATCTATGTTTGATATGGACAATCTGCGCTGGTCAAAGGTGCTTATATGTACCGATGCCGATGTTGACGGCTTCCATATCAGAACGCTTATTCTCACAATGATTTACAGGCTTATGCCGAAAATTATTGAGGCAGGAAAAGTATATATTGCCGAATCACCGTTGTACGAGGTTACCTGCAAGGACCAGACATACTTTGCATACAACGAAACGGAAATGGATGAAATAAAAAAAGAAATCGGTGATGAAAAATACACCGTTCAGCGCTCTAAGGGTCTCGGTGAAAACGAGGCTGAAATGATGGCGCTTACCACTATGAATCCTGCTACAAGACGTCTTATAAAGGTAACGCCCGACGAGGCGGAAAGAACATCGCAGATGTTTGATTTACTTTTAGGCGACAATCTTGAGGGCAGAAAAGAATATATTTCGGATTTCGGACATCTTTATCTTGATGCCGCAGACGTAAGCTAAGGAGGGAATTGTTATGGCAAAAAGAAAAAAAGAGACAGTTCAGAGCAATTCTCTTGCTGACAACGTACACATCAAAGGCGCAGGCAAGGTTAAAGAGGAAATAATTACAGAAACCTTAACAGGCAACTTTATGCCTTATGCAATGAGTATTATTCTGTCCCGTGCTATTCCGGAAATTGACGGATTTAAGCCATCCCACAGAAAATTGCTTTATACAATGTATAATATGGGACTGCTTCAGGGCGGTACTATAAAAAGTGCAAACATTGTGGGACGTACAATGCAGTTAAATCCCCACGGTGATGCGGCAATTTACGAAACAATGATAAGGCTTTCACGTGGTAATGAAACCCTGCTTTATCCCTATGTTGAGTCAAAGGGTAACTTTGGTAAAGCATACAGTAAAAATATGATGTATGCCGCTTCACGTTACACGGAGGCAAAGCTGGCTCCTATATGCCACGAATTATTTGACGATATTAAGTTAGATACTGTTGATTTTGTTGATAACTATGACAACACAATGAAAGAGCCTACACTTCTGCCTGTAACATTTCCTTCAATTCTGTGTAATGTTACCACAGGTATTGCCGCCGGTATGGCTTCCTCCATTGCATCATTTAATTTGGGCGAATTATGCGAAACTACTATTGCGCTTATTAAAAATCCCGAGCACGAAATCAGCGAAACTCTGCTTGCACCCGACTTTGTAGGAGGCGGATACATCCTTTACGACAAGGAAGAGCTTGAAAAAATATACAGCACCGGCAGAGGCTCTGTAAGAGTTAGAGCAAAATATACCTATGACAAAAAATATAACTGTATTGATGTTACTCAAATACCGCCTACAACAACAGCGGAGGCAATAATTGATAAAATAGTTGAGCTTGTTAAAGGCAATAAAATTAAAGAGCTTTCCGACGTCAGAGACGAAACAGATCTTAAAGGCTTAAGAATTACTCTTGATTTAAAAAGAGGAATTGACCCGGACAAGCTTATGGCAAAGCTTTACAAGCTTACACCGCTGGAGGATTCCTTTTCCTGCAATTTCAATGTGCTTATTAAAGGATGTCCTAAGGTTATGGGCGTTGGTGAAATTCTCGGCAACTGGATTGATTTTCGTCTTGAATGTGTAAGAAGAAGAACACAGTTTAATCTTAACAAAAAGGCTGAAAGGCTCCATCTTCTTGAGGGTCTCGAGAAAATTCTTCTTGATATTGACAAAGCAATTAAAATTATCAGGGAAACCGACTCCGAGGCAGAGGTTGTACCTAATCTTATGATTGGCTTCGGCATTGACAAGGTCCAGGCGGAATATGTTGCCGAAATCAAGCTTCGTCATTTAAACAGGGAATATATCTTAAAGAGAACTAAGGATATTGAAACCCTAAAAGGCGAAATTGACGACCTTAATGCAATTCTTTCTTCTAACAATAAAATGAAGAGAATTATAATTAACGAGTTAAACGAAGTAAGCAAAAAATACTCATCTGACAGAAAATCCGAAATTCTTTACGAGGTTGAAGAATACGATGAAGCACAGGTTAACGAGGCAGAGGACTATCCTGTTACATTATTCATCACCCGTGAGGGCTATCTCAACAAGATTAAGACTGCAAATCTGCGTATGTCAGGCGAGCAAAAGGTAAAAGAAGGCGACAGCGTTACAAGAACGTATGAATGCTCTAACAGAGATGAATTGCTTGTATTTACAGACAAGGCACAGGTATATAAATCAAAGGTTGATGATTTTCCCGACTCAAAGGCATCACAGCTTGGCACTTATGTGGCAGGCAAGCTTGAAATGGAGGCAGATGAAAAGGTTGTTTTCATCGCAGTGGTAAGAGAATATAAGGGATATATGATATTTGCCTTTGAAAACGGCAAGGTGGCTAAGGTTGATATAAAATCATATCAGACTAAAACCAACAGGAAAAAGCTTATCAACGCTTATTCCGCAAAAGTACCGCTTGCGTGCTGTGAGTATATTGAAGAAGATACAGAATTTGTGCTTTGCTCCACAAACGGCAGAATGTTAATTCTTAACACGGGAGCAATTACTCCTAAGGAGACAAAAAGTACAATCGGCGTAAGTGTTATGACTCAAAAGCGAGGTCAAAAGCTTGAATCAATGCACCTTTACGAAGAAGGAGAATTTGAAAAAGCCTGGAGATTCAGAACTAAAAATCTTCCTGCCGCCGGTGCATTACCCGGTCCTGCGGATAACACTGCGCAAATCACATTTTAGACTAATTTTAACTTTTTTGTCATTTAATAATAAAAAAGCCTTGCATTATCATATCTAATGTGATATAATCCACAAGTGCTATTAATGAAAAGTTAATTTAACTGTATTTTGTTTTGTATCCTACAAACAAAGCAACACTATATTTATTTTGTAGGGGAAAGGCTGAGTAATCTATTATGCTTTGGTATCATTACGTTTTCGGCGCCGTACTTATTGTCGGTTCAATTATCATTACAATAGTTATTCTTATGCAGGAAGGTCGTTCACAGAACCTTTCCGGTGCGATTTCCGGCGGAACCGATTCTTTTATCGGCAAATCTAAGGGAAGAACCATTGAAGGTAAGCTTGAGCGAGTAACAAAATGGTTAATCGCATTGTTCTTTATTGTAGTTCTTGCGGCATTTCTTGTATTTTTGTTTGTATAAACTATGATTTTATAACCTTGCGTAATGCAAGGTTATTTTTTTTGGAGACATATTTTGAATTACATTATTTTTGATTTGGAATGGAATACTGCCTATAATTATGCGTCTAAGCACCCATTAAATGAGATTATTGAAATCGGGGCAGTAAAACTTGATTCAAAACTTAATATTGTAGATACCTTTAAGCAGTTGATTAAGCCCACGGTTTCAAAAAAGCTAACCGGCAGATGTAAAAGCTTAACCGGAATTACCAACGAGCAGCTTAAGGAGGAGGGAATACCCTTTGAGGAGGCGTTAAAGGATTTCAGCAGATGGAGCGGCAGGGAAAACAGTGTTTTTATGAGCTGGAGCAACTCCGACCTTTATGCACTGTGCGCAAATTTCAAGGCTTTTCTCGGCACTTATGAGGTTGATTTTATAAAAAAATACTGCGACGTGCAAAAATATTGTATGTCCTTTATCAAAAATGAGGAAAACAAAAATCAAATTGCCCTGTCTAAATGCGCTGAAATTTTTGAAATCAATGTTGACCCGGAGAAGCTTCACAGAGCACTTTTTGACTGCTATGTAACGGCAGAGTGCATAAAAAAGGTCTATGACAGGGAAAAAATCAAACGATATATAACCGACTGCGACTGCAGCTTTTTTAACCGTCTTATGTACAAGCCGCAGTTTATAACCGAGGCGAAAACCGAAGACTTTGATTTGGAGTGCGTTGACGCATTTTGTCCGGAATGCAATTCAAAGCTTGGCATTATACGCAGATTCGGCAGCATTAGCAACACGTTTAAAAATATCGGTATGTGCAAAGAATGTAAAATGAAGTATTGGGTATATATTAGAGCCAAAAAAACCTATGATGATGTGCTTGTTACTACACGTTGCGTTAAAATGAATTCAAAGCGTGCAAAACGTATAAAGTAACTAATTTGTAAACTTTTGTAAAGAATTGAAATTTTCTCTTTATTTTTCTTCTTAAATAATATATAATAACTTTGTTAATTTTATTTAGTTAGGAGGCTGGGAAATGGCTTCAAAGGATTATGATGATTTACTTGAGTCTTTTATGAACAATTCTCAAAAGGTTTATAATGACGACAAGGACAACCTGAAAAAAAACGGAGGCAAGCTCCCCAGTTCATATAACGTTACATCATCTTCCGACAGTAACGGCTCAAAGCCTGTCAGGAGCAGAAGTGCACGTAACGTAAAAAACAGTTCTTCAAACAAAAGCCCGCACAGCTCAAATAACGGCGGAGGTTCTGCAAAGGCAGTATTTTCAAATATAGGAAAATTCCTTTTGGCGTTAATTATGATTGTCGGAGTTGTAGGAATTGTATGTCTTTCCGTAATTACCGTTTACGGTTACAGCGTAGTTTACGGCGACCCTGTATTTGACCTTAACGAGGAAAAATACAGTCAAAATCAGACCTCATTTATTTATGGCTATGATGACAACGATAAGCTTGTGGAGATTTCGCGTCTGCACGGTGAGGAAAACAGAATTTGGGTTAACAGCGATGATATGAGCGAATATCTTGACGACGCATTTATCGCCGTTGAAGACGAGCGTTTTGAAAGTCATAAGGGTGTTGACTGGAAACGAACATTTGCCGTAACCTTCTATAACCTTATCGGTAAAAATGAACAGGGCGGTTCCACAATAACACAGCAGTTAATAAAGAACCTGACCGACGAAAACGACGTTACCTTTGTGCGTAAGTTTAACGAAATTCTTTCCGCTCTCAACCTTGAAAAGAACTATTCCAAGGACGAAATAATTGAGGCTTATCTGAATACAGTATATCTTTCGCACGGCTGCTACGGTGTAAAAACAGCGGCTGAAACCTATTTTGGTAAAGAGGTTAAGGACCTTAACATTGCCGAATGTGCAAGCCTTGCCGCTATTACAAAATCACCAACTAAATTTGACCCGCTGTTAAATCCCGAAAACAACAGGGACCGTCAGCTTTCAATTCTCAGCAAAATGAAGGAACAGGGTCTTATTACCAACGAGCAATATAATGAAGCGGTTGAATATGAAATGATATTCACCAACAGTAAAAACTATAAAGGAAGCCAGGTTAAAGAAACTAAATCCGATAAAACAGAGGACGAAACTTACTCTTATTATACGGACTATGTATATTTTGACGTTCTAGACGACCTGCAAAAAATGGGTTACAGCGAGAAAAAGGCTAAGAGCCTCATCAACGGAGGCGGTCTTAAAATATATTGCGCAGTTGACTTTGAAATTCAGGATATAATTGAAGACGTTTATGAAAATTACAGAAGAATGCCTGATGAAACAGTACAGGGCGCCTGCGTTGTAATGGATTACAAGGGCAGAGTGCTGGGCGTTGTAGGCGGTACAGGCAAGAAGAAAGGCAAGCTTACTCTTAACCGTGCCACAATGTCAAAGCGTCAGCCCGGTTCTACTATCAAACCGCTTTCGGTTTACGCTCCGGCACTTCAAAAGAGCCTTGATGATGATAATGTAAACATTTACTGGTCAACTCCTACCAAGGATTCACCGCTGACAAAAATTGACGGCAAGCCTTTCCCGACAAATGAAGGCGGCTGGTATTCCGGCAATATGGTTTCTGTTCAGTACGGTCTGTCACGTTCACTTAACACAATTTCAGCACAGACTCTTGACAAAATCGGAATTGACTATTCCTTTGATTTTATATCAAACAGATTTCATATTTCAACCCTTGACAATGTCAGCGACTGCAACCTGGCACCTATGGCAACAG
>JBJEPO010000180.1:0-6409 GCA_051881275.1 Eubacterium sp.
GTGTTAGTTTAATTGCAGAAGGTGTTTTTCTAATCTTAGGAAAAATTAAAAAGTCAATATACAAAAAACATAATAATTAAAATTGAGGCAGTCGTTTAAGACTGCCTCAATTTTTTATGAATATAAGTAGAAATGTTCTATAATAAATGTTGAGGTATATCTACCCCAACATTTATTATTAAGGTTGTTTTTTCAGCCTTTGTTTAGGTTATTTCTTTGTGGTAATGCTTTTAGATTTTGACCATGCAGAATAATAATTCTTGCCGTTTATGGTTTTGTATGTACGAATACGAACATAGTATTTTTTCTTAGCCTTAAGACCTTTAATCGTTTTAGAGGTTGTTTTATTTTTTGTTATTTTAACGGTTTTAGCGTTCTTAAAGCTCTTACTTGTTGAATACTGAATTTGATAGCCTGTAAAAGTCTTCTTTTTCCATGTTAATGAGAAGGATTTTTTACCGGCTTTAACTTTTGAAATGGTTGTAGATGAAGGAAGCGTTGGCGATGAAACAGTAGTGCTCCAAGGTGAGTAATACTTAGTTCCCCCCTGAGTAATATAAAATCTTACTCTGAATTTGTAATTGCTTCCGGCAGTAAGCTTTTTAAATGTGTATTTATTACTGCTTGTGTGTGCATAGGTTGACCATTCACTGCTGTTCTTTTTTGAAATTTGAATCTGATAACCCGATGCACCCTTGACAGTATTCCATGTAACTGTTTGAGAATCAGATGTCCTTTTAGAGCATTTGAGACCGCTAACCTTACCTGTGGGAGCTTTATACTTACTCTTGTAGCTTGAACCGCATACTATACATTTATATGTAGTGTAGCCTAATGCCGTTGATGTAGGTGCTTTAACGGTTGTTGTATATCTGTGAATATGCATAGATGGGTCGGAGCTATAATGTATATTAGCATTGGTCAATTCCGAATTACAATAACCTATATTAATTTTATTCCATTGTGCTTTAGTGCCTGTATAATAAACGTCTTTTAATTTTTCACAATCATCAAAAGCATATGTATCAATACTTTCTAAGCTATTCGGGATAACAATACTCGTTAAATCCTCACATCCAAAAAACGAATATGTACCAATACTTTTTATTCCGGACGGTAAGGTAATGCTTGATAGATTTTCAACATAATAGAAAGCATAATCACCTATTGCTGTTACAGAGTTGGGAATTATTGTATTCTGACATCCGGTAATTAAAGTATTTGATTTAGTTTCAATAATTGCATTACAATTATTTCGGCTGTCATAATATTTATTATTCGAGTCAACCGTTATACCGGTTAATTGATCACAATTTGCAAATGCACCTGTTTCTATATTTTCTACCTTTGCCGGAATATTAATCTTTGAAAATCTACAACCCCAAAAAGCACCCCAACCAATACTCTTCAAATTATCCGGTAAATTAATGTCATTCAAACAAAAACATGCTAAAAATGCATTATCACCTATTCTCTCAACGCTATTCGGAATAGTTACACTCATTAAACTATATTCGGTGTTGTCACCACTAAAGGCATTATTATCAATAGCAGTAACCTTCTTGCCCTCAAATGAACTGGGAATTATGATTTTATCACTGTTACCATTATAAGAGTAAATTATTGCTTCATCATTTAAAACATAATAAGTAAAGCCATTATTTGTTGAATTACATTCTGTGGAAAAATGAACTTGCGCATTAAGGAAGTCTTCATTGTATTCACTCTTACTACAAGCAATTTCTTTATCCCATATTTCTTTAGGTCCGCGGTAATAAATATCCTTTAATCCGCCACATTCGAAAAATGCATTATTAAAAAGACTAATATGACACGGAAGTGATAAAGTTTCCAAAGAATCGCATCCTGCAAAAGCACCGCACCCTATACTATATAGACTATCGGGAAGAGTCAATTCCTTTAAACTATAACAGTTACAAAATGAAGCCTCACTTATTACGTTTACACCCTCTTCAATAGTAATATCTGTTAATTCTCTACAATTTAAACACATATTATTGCTGATTTTTTTAACACTTCCGGGTATTGTTATACTTTTTATATTGCTGCCTGCGAATGCATATTCACCTATATCAGTGATTGTATCAGGAATGATTACCTCGGTTAAGTTTTGGGATCCGGAAAATGCATAATCAGGTATTGAATTTTTCCAAGCAAACTCTATGTCGCATCCACTTCCTATAGGTCCGGCGGTTTTTAACTTTTCACAGTTGAATACGTTTCCGCTTAAATTAACCAGCGTTTCCGGCAAAACAATTTTAGTAAAGCTGTCACAATTATAAAAAGCGCTACTTCCTAAACTTGTTAAAGTATTTGGAATATCTATATTACTAAGATTTGTACAATCCCAAAAAGCATAGTCGCCAATCTCTTTCACCGTATCAGGTATAATTACGCTTGTAAGACTTGTGCAACCTTCAAAGGCATTGTCGGGTATTGAATTTTTCCATGCAAACTCTATATTACATCCACTTCCGATAGGTCCCGCCGTTTTTAAGTTATCACAGTATCTATAAGCATCATCAAAAGAGACATCTTCGCTTTTAATAATAACACTATTTAAACTGAAACAACAACGAAATGCAGAACGACCTATCCTCTTTAATGATTTAGGCGTAGTAATATCAGTAATATTTTCACAGCAGTAAAAAGCAGCATCTCCGATGCTTGTTACACCCTCTTTAACATCAACAGATTTAATACTATCATTATGATAAAAAGGTGTAGGGTTGAAATTGCCCGAAGTGTCGCTTGATGTATCATAATCATACATTTCACCGCTGCCACTGATTATGAGTTTACCTGTTAATCGGTTAAATTCATAATTAACATTTTCTCCGCAGGAGCCGATTGCGATATAATTTGCATCAATCTTTTTTGCACCGCATACCTGACAGGTGTACAGGATTTCTCCGTTTGCGGTTAATGTTGCATTACTTAAAATTTTGCCTTCATCCCAGGTGTGATCATCGCAGAATCCTTCACTGAAGCATTGAAGCTCTGCATTGGTAAAATAATCGTTTCCATCAGCGTCAACAGTGATTTTATTCCAATTATCCTGCGTATCCATATAATATATGTTAGTTAACTGATTGCACATCTGAAATGAATATGCTCTTATTCTTAATATACTTTTAGGAATATTTATATTTTTAAAGGGTACACCGGCAAATGCTCCATACCAAATTGAAGTAACGTCGTTAGGAATTGCAGTGTTTATACATCCTACCATTAAATCATTATTAGCGGTATCAATAATCGCATTACAATTATCTCTGCTGTCGTAAACAGGATTTCCATCTTCAACAATAATTTCCGTTAATCCGTAGCAAGCATAAAATGCAGTAAAAACTGCGTCGGACAAGCTTCCGTTATCGGCAACGCTTCTGTCCTCGCCGATACTTACAACGCTTTTGGGTATGGTAATGCTATTTAATCCGATACAGAAGAAGAAGGCTTGATTACCGATTTTAGTTAAGCCTGAAGGTAAATTAATATTTACTAATTTCTTACAGCCATAAAATGCACAATCATCAATTATTGTTACGGTTTCGGGGATAACTACATCTGTTAAGCTTGAGAGATTTTCAAATGCGCTTTTTCCTATTTCCGTTACGGGCTTTCCTTCAATAGTATCAGGAACAGTAACCTTGCTTTTGTCGCCGGTGTATTCTAAAATTCTAATTCCGTTATCTATTACACTATATGCAAAATCATCAGCAGTTGCCGTGTCAATATAATGAATTTCCGCCGATGTCAGACAGTCGTTATAAGGACAAATACTTATATAATTCCAATCTTGTTTGGTAGAGCCGTAATATACATCGGTAATGTTGTTACATTCGTAAAATGCATATGCTCCTATGCTATTGATGCTATCGGGTAAATTAACTGTTTTTAAATTAGTACAGGAGCGAAATGAACTGCCGTCTATACTAATGACACTTCTCGGAAGCGTTATTTCTGTTAATGCCGAACAATCGTAAAAAGCATAGTTGCTTATTTTTGAAACACCGAATGGAATTGTAATATTTGCCAATGAACTGCATCCTTGAAATAATCCGGACGAAATTTCAGTAAGATTATCGGGGAGAGTAACGGCAACTAATGATGTACAGTCTATAAATGCACCCTCGCCGATTTCTTTGATAGTGTTAGGAATATTAACATTAGTTAACGAACTGCAATACTGGAACATATAATCGCTGATAGTATCCATATTTTCCGAAAAAGTAACGTCAGTTAAACCTTTGCACCAGCAAAATGCGCATTCTCCTACATCTGTAACGCCATTGTTAAGTACAAGCTTCTTTACGCTAATACAATAATAAAAAGCATCGTTACCGATAGTTTTTATATTACTCCCGATATTAATTGTTGCATCTTCTTCACAACCAAAACCGGATGGCGCATTATCAACAGCAAAGGATGCTAACAGAGAACAGCAATAAAAGGCATAAGAACCTATATCGGTTATACTATCGGATACAATAATACATCTTAATCCGCCGCACGATTCAAAAGCGTAATCTCCTATACTTGTTACACCGCTCCTGATTATTACATATCTGATTGTGGTTTCACCGTAAAAGGGTGACTCGGTGCTTTCATAATCATACATATCACCGGTGCCGTAGATACTGAGTATTCTATTCGTATTGTCAAAGGAATATCTGACATTTTCGCCGCAGTTTCCCCCTAATGTCATGGCTTGGGCACTGAAATCAAGGGATGCGGTTACGCTTGTTATTATCAGCAGGGATAAAAACAGTGATAATACCTTTTTTGATAATAATTTGAATTTGCTTGACATATTCATCATCTCCTAATTATTTAACAGTTACTGATTTTTTTGCACTCCAGGCGGAATATACTTTTTTTCCGCTGATTGTTTTGTATGTGCGAATACGAACATAATATTTTTTCTTGGATTTAAGACCTTTTACTGTTTTGCTGACAGTTGACGATTTATTTATATTAACCGTTTTAACGCCGCTTTTAAAGCTACTGCTTGTACTGTACTGAATTTGATATCCGCTTACTGATTTTTTCTTCCACGAAGCTTTAAAGGATTTCTTAAGTGATGAGAGCTTTGATATGCTTGCTGACGGCGGAAGTGTAGGCGAAGTCAGTACACTGCTCCAATTTGAGTAATATTTTTTACCGTTGTATGTTACATAAAATCTTACTCTAAATTTATAATTACTGCCGGATGTAAGATTTTTAAATGCGTACGAATTACTCTTAACGGTTACAGATGACGACCATTGACTGCTGTTCTTTTTGGAAATCTGAACCTGATAACCCGATGCACCCGAAACCTTGCTCCACGTAACAGTTTGCGAGCTTGACGTCTTTTTTGACGCTTTTAATGAGGATGTCTTTCCGGTAGGAGATTTAATAGAGGTTCTACAGTAATTACCGCATTCAGCACAAGTGTACTGTGTGTAGCCGACTTTAGTAGATGTAGGAGCTTTTACCGTTTTACTGCCCCAGCAGTGCGACTCGCTATTATATTGATAATAATTTTCACCGCAGTTTGTACAGGTGTATTGAGAATAACAATAGTCATTATAGTCGCTTTGCGATTTGGTTTTTACATAATTGTGCTCACATATATCATAACGTGCTTCAATTAATTCATTTTTAGTTGCTTTAAAAGTGTATGTTCTGTTAGAAGATACTTTAACTCCGTTTATATAATAGCCAATAAAATCATAGCCGCAGTCACTGCTTATTTTAATAGTAACAGTAGCATTTTCATTATATACTCCGCTACCTGTAAAAGATGCAAAGTAATCATTACTGTAAACATCTATTTTGCATTTTTTGGCATCTGACGGATTATAGGTGAAAGAAACAACGTCTGTCTCGCTTGCATTATACGGAGCATCACTTACTGTACAATAAAATACATTATCTTTATTTTTTAATCCGTAAATAGATTTGTCCTTTGATAATTCGGGAGAATAAATAATATTTGATTTTCCGCTGTTAATATCGTATTTGCAAACGTATTTAGAAAGCGAGAAAAATAAATCTGTATCGTCGCTTACAAGCGTCGGACAATAGTAGTAATAATAATCATCAATTACCCAATCATCATAAACACTGCAAAGAATTTTATCATTACCTGCCGACTTCAAGGTATAGCTTTCGCAATCAACATAATAAAGCTTATTATCTACAAGCTGAAATTCAGTTAATGATTTCTGCCAATAATAGTTGTCATACTTTGTGTTATCCATACTAAACGATGGCTTATAATCAATTTTTCCGTTGTTATGGTGCCCTGTTATAATCATACCTTCTTGGGAGCGAAGAAAATTATCATGTCCTACATATCCTTCGTGTACTCCGATAGGATCATCCCACGTGCAATCAACGT
>JBJEPO010000181.1:0-6364 GCA_051881275.1 Eubacterium sp.
TTATTACTATACTTATTTTCCTTGCTCAAAAATTTGCAGGACTTGACGCCTTAGTCCCTGTTGATAATATAATCGGTTTTACGGCGGCAGGGGTGCTTTTGATTATAGGCGTATGCTTTATACTCGGTAACCGCAGACTTATTAAGCCTGTCAGTGTGCTTTGCAGTATCGTATTTGTAACAGGCTCTGTTTTGTCCTGCGTTGATTCTAATAATTCCAAAATGCTTGTTTGCGAAAACGGCGGAGTTGTTATTACCTGTAACGGCAAAACCATTGTAGCCGGCGTTGATACAAAATCCGACTATTATTCAGTGAGAGATTACTTGTTTTCACGCAAGGATGATATTGATTTAATCTATATCAGTGATTATAACTGCGTTGAATATGCCTTAAGGCTTGATAATGAATATTATTGTGAGTGTATAGCAATGCCGTATTTTATTTCCTCGGCAGTTAATTGCAGCTATTGTGATGAAATTATCGTTACAAGTGATGATTATGAGTACACTAAAGAGGATGTATCGTTTACAGTAAACGACAAAAGCTTTTGCATTACTGTTGATAATACGCTGATTTCATTAGGCGAAAGTAATTATACGGATATTTGCGTTTGTGATGAAAATATTTATGATAACTACGGTACAATAGATTTGTCCGGCGGTGACGTTTTATATACAATTAATAATGACGGTTATTCGGTAAGGAGGCTTGACACTTGGCAAAAATAGGCGAAAAGGAATTAAAAGACCAAATTAAAGAAAATGATTTTTCAAATATATATCTTATTTACGGTGAAGAAACCTATCTTAAGGATTTTTATATCAAAAAGCTTAAATCAAAGCTTGTGGACCCTGCCTTCGCCGATTTTAATTATCACGAATACGAGGGCAAGGATTGCAGTATTGACGATGTACTGCGTGACGCACAGATGATGCCGATGATGAGTGAATACAGCGTGGTGCTTGTACGTGACTTTCCGTTTACAGATAATTCCGAAGCGGTAAATTCATTAAAGGAATACGCAAAGGATGTGTGTGATACAAGCGTTCTCATTTTTTGGTATGACAGTCTAAATGTTGATGTAAAGAAAAACTCCAAATGGAATACGGTTATCAATACTGTTGCAAAGTCAGGCTCTGCCGTTAATCTTGAAAAAAGAAGCCTTAATGACCTTGCCAAAATGATTGTATCCTACGCAAAAAAGCAAGGCTGTGTTATAAGTCCTGCAAATGCGCAGTATCTTATCACTGTTGTCGGTACGGATATAAAAACCATTTTTAACGAGCTTGAAAAAATGTGTAATTTTGCCGACGGTGAGATTACGAGAGAGATTATTGATAATCTTGCCGTAAAAAGCCTCCAGGCAAGAGTTTTTGATTTATCCAAGTTTATTCTTAAAGGCGACAGCGATTCTGCATATAAGGTGCTTAATACGCTTTTTGTGCAAAAGGAGGAGCCTATTGCCGTGTTATCCGTTATTTCCTCCTGCTATGTTGATATGTACCGAGTTAAGTGCGCTAAAACCGCAAATGTTGATGAAAATAATCTTACTGAATTTTTCTCATATAAAAACAGAGAATTTTTGATAAAAAATGCCGCCAGGGATTGCAGAAATATCAGTACCGAGGGCTTGAGAAACGCTATTGATATTCTTTCTCACAGTGATGAAATGATGAAATCAACCTCTGTTGATAAGAATTTACTGCTTGAGGAAACCGTGGCAAAATTACTGATGCTGAGGAGTAAATATGCTTCATATTAAACAGGCGGTTATTGTAGAGGGCAGATACGATAAAATTAAATTGTCCTCAATAATTGACGCTTTTATTGTGGAAACCAACGGATTTTCCGTTTTTAAGGATAAGGAAAAGCTTGATTTTATCAGAAGACTTGCAAGGGAACAGGGAATCATCATTTTAACCGATTCCGACCATGCAGGCTTTATGATAAGAAATTATATTTCAAAGGGTATTGATAAAAAGAACGTTATCAATATTTACATTCCCGATATTTACGGCAAGGAAAAACGCAAATCCGCCCCATCAAAAGAAGGAAAATTAGGCGTTGAGGGTATGACTAAGGAAGTTATAATTAACGCCTTTAAACAGGCGCAGATTGCATTTGAGGAAAAGGAAAATCCTAATCCTGTTACAAATTACGATTTGTACGAGGCAGGACTAAGCGGAGTCGCTAATGCGGTGCAAAATAAAAAGAAATTCCTGAAAGCCCTTGACCTTCCGGAATTTCTCTCAACAAATTCACTTCTTACCTACATTAATTCACATATTACAAAAGAAGAATTTTATACTATTATTAATAATCTATAATATAATAAGCTTGCTCCTCTGTTCTGTTCCGCAGGGCAGAGGATTTTTATATCCTAAATTATATAAATCCGTGTATCTGCACTCATCCTCATAAAGCTTAGCGGCTTCATCATTTAGACTTTTAATGTCCGCATACTTGCTTATTATAGGCAGGGTAGCGTTCTTTTTAATTTCAGGTAAAACCTCTCTGCCTGCCTGTGTAAAACCGAGTATATGGAGATATTGAGGCGTTTTAGGCGCATATTTATTAATGGATAGGAATGAGCGTAAAACTATTCTGCGTATTCTTGAATGGGTGTAACGCTTTGTCTTGATGCCGTAATATATTTCATTAAGGCTACCACTGTTTCTTACTACGGTAACAAGCCTGTTTTCCAAGCCCTCGCTCACGTCGTCAATTAATGCAAAATCCTCGGCTCCCATTGTTCTCAGCTTTGACATAACGGCAGTTTCGCAGTTGTAAATTGATGATATTTCATTGGGATTAAGATTTTTCCTTATCTGTGATGCAGAATAAATCTCGTCGTCAGTGTCGTGACCCTTGCCGATACGCTTAACGGCTATGGGCGTAAGACTTGTATTCATAAGATATTCTACTGCAAGGATGTTGTTAGGCTCCTTCAGTAACGGCAGGTCAACTGCATTTTGTCTTGCCGTAGGATATGATACGCCTTTTTTCAGTTCTTCTTTGATATTATTATCGTTTTCTTTAATTAAATCAACTGCTTTGTACAGCTGGCTTATATCGTCACATTCAGCACCGAAGGCAAGGTGAGTGCAAATTCCCGTTGCTTCTAACAAAGTCGTGCCTGCCTTTGCAAATCCGCCTGCCGACAGAGTAGAGCATACAGTGGGTATTTCAATAACAATATCAGCACCGTTTTCAAGGGCGGTTTTTGCTCTTTTGTATTTGTCATATACTGCAAATTCTCCCCGCTGAACAAAATTTCCGCTCATTGCACATATAACTATATCGTTTTTATCTTTTTTTACCGTATCAATCAGGTGCTTATGACCCTTATGAAAGGGATTAAATTCACAAATTACGCCTAAAATCATAAAAATTACCTTTTTTACTTGACATTGCATATTTATATATATTATATTATAAATAATATATTTTATAATTTCAAGTACGGAGGGAATATTTTGAAGATTCTTGTAATTAACTGCGGAAGCTCTTCATTGAAATATCAGCTTATGGATATGTCCGATGAATCTGTGCTTTGCAAAGGCGCCATTGAGCGTATCGGTCTGCCTATCAGCGGCGGAGAAGAAAATGTTATCATAAAGGTTGACGGTAACAAGTACACTTATGATAAGGAACTGCCTACACATACCGACGCATTTAACGAGGTTAAATTTATCCTCAGCGAAAGCGAATATAAGGTTGTTGATTCCTTTGACGAGATTGACGCAATCGGTCACCGTGTTGTACAGGGCGGTGTAAAATATAACAAATCAACCCTTGCAGATGAAGAGGTTGTTGAGGAAGTTAAGAAGCTTTCACCTCTCGCACCCTTGCACAATCCTGCTAATATTCAGGGATACGAAGCCTGCCTTAAGGTTGTAGGTCCCGATGTTCCTCAGGTATTTGTTTTTGATACTGCTTTTCATTCAACAATGCCGCCAAAGGCTTATATGTACGCAGTACCTTATGAATATTATGAAAAATACGGCGTTCGCCGTTACGGCTTCCACGGTACTTCTCATAAGTTTGTATCAAAGAGAGCCGCCGACAAAATGGGTAAGGACATTAAGGACCTTAAGTTAATTACCTGTCATCTTGGTAACGGTTCGTCAATAGCTGCCGTTGAGAATGGCAAGGTTGTTGATACCTCAATGGGCTTTACTCCTCTTGACGGCTTTATGATGGGTACACGCTCCGGTGGTGTTGACCCGTCCGTAGTTACATTTATTATGAAAAAAGAGGGTCTTACCCCCGACGAAATGGACGCAATTCTTAATAAAAAGTCAGGTGTAAACGCTATTTCCGGCGTTTCCTCCGACGACAGAGATATTTGTAAGGCTCAAAACGAGGGCAATAAGAGAGCAACTCTTGCTCACGAAATGCAGGCTTATGAAATTGCAAAATTCATCGGCTCATATATTGCCGCTATGAACGGCGTTGACGGTATCGTATTTACAGGCGGTATCGGTGAAAACGGCTTCTGGCTTCGTTCAAAAATCTGCTCATATCTCGGCTATATGGGTATTAAGATTGACGAAGAGCTTAACAAGGCAACCGTTAAAGGCGCAGAGGCTGAGCTTACTGACCCGAATTCCAATGTAAGAGTATTTATTCTTGCTACCGATGAAGAGCTTATGATTGCTCAGGATACTGCGGAAATTGTAAAAAATCTTAAGTAAATATATAAAATCATATATAGAATTTTTTGAAAAGGAGGAGTAGTTGTGCCGGAAATTAAGTATGAAATCACAGAGCATCTCGGTGTTATTTCTGAGACTGCCCGCGGTTGGACCAGAGAGGTTAATATGATTTCGTGGAATGGCCGTGAGCCTAAGGTTGACGTTCGTGATTGGTCACCTGACCACTCAAAAATGAGCAAGGGCTTAACCTTTACTAAAGAAGAACTTATTGAACTCAGTAAAATCGCAGAGAAACTTTAATTTACAAATCGCTGCGTTTTGCAGTAACAAGGGCAGCTTTTCGGTTGCCCTTGAAGTTTTGTATAAACACTAAGCTTTAATAAAATAATTATTTTGAGTTACACTCAAATTCAGAGGTATATATAATGGAATGGACATCTTTAAATGATTTGAGAGAAAAATATCTTTCATTTTTTGAAAGTAAGGGGCATTTAAGACTGCCAAGCTTCTCTCTTGTACCGAATAACGATAAGAGCCTGCTTTTGATTAACTCCGGTATGGCTCCTATGAAAAAATATTTTACCGGGGAGGTTACGCCGCCTCGTAAGCGTGTTACCACCTGTCAGAAGTGTATTCGTACTCCCGATATAGAGTGCGTAGGCAAAACCGCTCGTCACGGCACTTTTTTTGAAATGCTGGGTAACTTCTCCTTCGGTGATTATTTCAAGAAAGAGGCAACCGCTTGGGCGTGGGAATTTTGTACACAGGTGCTTGAAATGCCTGTTGACAAGCTCTACGTAACAATTTATGAAAATGACGACGAGGCTTACGAAATTTGGACTAAGCAAAACGGCGTTGACCCCTCTCATATTGTCCGTCTCGGTAAAGAGGATAATTTCTGGGAGCACGGTTCGGGTCCCTGCGGTCCTTGCAGCGAAATATATTTTGACAGAGGCGAAAAGTACGGCTGCGGTTCTCCCGACTGCGGTCCCGGCTGTGAATGTGACAGATATACAGAGTTTTGGAACAACGTGTTCACTCAGTTTGACAACGACGGTAACAATAATTATACTCCTCTTGACCACCCGAATATTGATACAGGTATGGGACTTGAAAGACTTGCCTGTATTATGCAGGGCGTGGATAATATTTTTGAGGTTGATACCGTACAAAACATAATGAAAAAGATTTGCGAAATTGCAAATGTTTCCTATCACGACGATGAAAAGAAGGATGTGTCATTGCGTGTTATTACAGACCATGTTCGTTCATCAACCTTTATGATAGGCGACGGTGTAATTCCTTCAAATAACGGCAGAGGATATGTTTTAAGACGTCTTATAAGACGTGCCTGCCGTCACGGAAGACTTTTAGGCATTAACGAGCCTTTCCTTTATAAAGTTTGTGAAACAGTTATTCAGGAGAATGAAAAGGCATATCCCGAGCTTAAGGATAAAGCAGAGCTTATTAAAAAGGCAATTCTTTCCGAGGAAGAGTCTTTCGGCAAAACCATTGATGCAGGTCTTGCAATGCTTGATGAGTATATCAGAAAGCTTGACGGTAATGTATTCAGCGGTGAAGACGCGTTTAAGCTTAACGATACCTTTGGATTCCCTCTTGATTTGACAAAGGATATTCTTGAAGAGCAGGGAATTACCATTGATGAGGACAAGTTTAACGCTCTCCTTGAAAATCAAAAGAGAACG
>JBJEPO010000182.1:0-6261 GCA_051881275.1 Eubacterium sp.
CTCGGTGCGGACAGTAAGTTTAAATCCGACACGGACAGCGAGGTTATTGCCGCCTTGGTTGATAAGTGCTACAAGGGGGACCCCATTAAAGCAATAATCTGTGCCGTTAAGGAATTGACGGGAACTTATGCTCTTGCAATAATGTTTGACGATATTGAAAATACTGTTTTTGCAGTAAGAAATGTAAGTCCTATTGTTTGTTGCCAAAATGATGACGGCGCATATATTGCCTCGGATATTACGGCAATAGGGGAGTACAGTGAGGATTATTTTGTACTGCCTGAATTTTCTGTTGCAAAAATTGATGTAAACGGCTTTGATATAAAGGATTTTTCGGGTAATACCGTTGAGCCTAAAATGCTTAAGCTGGACTGGGATATTAATAATTCATCAAAGCAGCAGTATCCGTTTTTTATGGAAAAGGAGATTATGGAACAGCCACGTGTTATCGGCGATATAATAAAAGAACATATAAAAAGCGGTTTGCCGGATTTTACCTGTGACAATATTGATAACACTGTTTTTACCGATTGCGATAATATAACGGTTATTGCCTGCGGTACGGCTATGCACGCCGGTCTTATCGGTAAAAATCTCATAGAGAAAACCTGTTCAATTCCCGTCAGCGTATGTATGGCAAGCGAATATACGTACAGTGAGCCTATTATAAACAGTAAAACTCTTGTAATTTGTGTGTCCCAAAGCGGAGAAACCATTGATACACTTGAGGCGCTGAAATATGCTAAGCGAAGGGGTGCACGCACTCTTTCCATAGTTAATGTTAAAGGCTCGTCCATAGCAAATGAAAGCGAAAATGTTATTTACACAAATGCCGGACCGGAAATTGCGGTGGCTTCAACAAAGGCATATACCGCCCAAGCCTCCGTGTTTTATCTTATAACTGCTCATATTGCTTATTTAAGAGGTATGCTGAATTATGAGGGTGCAAGCCGTTTTGTATCACAAATTATGCGTATTCCCGGTGCGGTGCAGGATGTGCTTAACCGCCGTAGTGAAATTCATAAGCTAAGTAAAAATTTTCTAACCTGCGAGCACACGTTTATGATAGGCAGAGGACTTGATTATCCCGCCCTGCTTGAAGCGGCACTGAAGCTAAAGGAAATATCATATATCCACTGCGAAGCATTTGCCTCCGGCGAATTAAAGCACGGCACCATTGCGCTTATATCACAGGATACGCCTGTCATAGCCCTATTGACTCAGGATAATCTTATGTCAAAGCAGGTATCAAATATCAGAGAGGTGCAGTCAAGAGACGCCCGGGTTATTGCTTTTGTGCGCCGTTCACTTAAAACAGGTGATGTTGACTGTTCCTTTGAACTGCCTGATATTGAAGACGATTTTACGGCAATACCTGCCGTTGTATCACTTCAGCTTTTGGCGTATTACGTGTCCTCGGATAAGGGACTTGATGTGGATAAACCCCGTAATCTTGCAAAGGTTGTTACGGTAGAATAAAAAATATCACGCATTAATTATAATCCCCGGTTGAATTGCCGGGGAATTTTTTGTGTTGTAAAAAATCAAAAGATAATGTATAATGCTGGTAAAGTAATTTTTTAGGAGAGGGAATTATGAAAAATGTAACAAAAATAATTGTGTCTGCGGTAAATGCCGTTGCGGTGGTCGGCGCAGCATTGGGCGTGCATTTCGGCTACGCCAAAACAACGGATGAAACAAAAACATATACCGTTGAAACCGAGGATGACACCTTGAGAGTAGCGGTAATAAGCGACCTGCAAATGCCAAACTCCGACGACAAAACCAGTCATCAGTATGAGTCCTATAAAAATACCCTTACAATGCTTAAAAATAAGGGAATGGACGTTCTGCTTATCGGCGGTGACTTTACCGATTTAGGTACAAGAACTGCCTGGGAGCACTGTAAAGAAATTTATGATGAGGTCATGGCTGACAGTGAAAAGCCTATTCCGCTTTACATAATGGGCAACCACGATTACTGGCTTGATTATTTTGCTAAATCGGGAGAAATTCCAACACCTGCAAAAATGCAAAAGCGTTTTACAAAATATACAGGTGAATATCCATATAGTCATAAAATCATAAACGGCTATCATTTTATCTGCTGGAGCTCCTCCGACGGCTCTTATGACAAGTCGTATCAGAATAAAGAATGGATAAGGGCTCAGCTTGACGAAGCAGTTGCCGACGACCCGGATAAGCCGATTTTCGTTATTACTCACCTTAATCCGTCAAATACTGCCTACGGCTCGGACGAGTGGGGCAATGACGATATTTACGACGTGCTTAAGGATTACAGTCAGGCAATATCAATTTCAGGACATTCACATTATTCACTGCTTGATGAGCGTTCAATCTGGCAGGGCGACTTTACTGCATTTACCACCCAAAGCCTTGATTATATAGAGCTTGAAAGCGGAAAATTCAACGGCAGTATTCCTGTTGACGCATACGGAAATTCCATTGCCGATGATGTGCCTATGTGTCTTTATATGGAAATTGCAAATAATAAGGTAACTGTTGAACGTCTTAATTCCGCCACAGGTGAGGAAATGAAGGAGCCTTGGGTAATTGAAGCACCCTTCGGTACTCCGTCAAAATATACCGACAACAGAAAAAATGAAAACAAAGCTCCCGTTCTTGATGAAAAATTAACAGTAAATATCAGCGACATTAAAGATGTTAACGATAAATCACAAAAAATGATTTCATTTAAAGCAGGCACGGACGATGATTTTGTTCATTCGTATAAGCTTCAGTTTTTGGATGAAAACCGTCGGGCTCTTGAATTTGATGAAACAGATTATGACGGAACCGTTATCAAATATGACAGTGAGAACAATAAGGTGTCAAGCGACAGCGATGACTACGCCTCTGCGTCAACCAAGAAGATTAACGAGCTCCTTTATTTCAGCGATTTCGTGGTGGGACTTGATAAGATGTCCGATTCCGCCGAGCTTCGTCTGCCCTCAACTGTACCCGAAAATGCAAAGTATGTTGCCGTAACCGCAATAGATTCATGGGGTGCCGAGAGCAATACCGTTATTTGTGAAATGTAAATATTTTAAGTCATAAAAAATCCGTCCCGAAGCTTAATGCTCGGGACGGAAGCTCTATTTTATAGGGATTATTTCATTGAATACCGCTGTGGTTTTCTTGCTTATGGGCAAATCAAGATGCAGTGAGCCGAAATACCAGTGCATATAGTCAACGCTTTTCATTAATTCCTGAAGATATGTGTTAAGCGGTGTTAAATGCACATCTTGATTTGAGTGCAGCTTGATAAAATCCTTTGCCAAGGCAGGCGCCTCATAAGTAATAACATAGTCAACGGTAAAATCGTAGTCTTTAAGATTTCTTGCGCCGTTTCGCAGCTCCTCTGCGCTGGGCATTTCCTCCTTCCACCAAGAAACACCTTCCTCACGCATTTCCTTGTCCTCGCTTTCGCCGCCGCCCATACAGAAAAATGTTTTGCCGTTAAAGGTAAAAATTTCTCCTCTCAGCAGGTGAAAAATGTTAGGCGCAATTTTGTGAGTGTTACCGCCTTTCCACCTATACGGCGCATATTGAGACAGTATATCGTAATTTTCGTGGGAGCCGTCAACAAAGCAAATGGTATATTTTTTCTTTTGCAGCTGGGCAAGGGCTTTTTTTTCCTTGGGGTCGTCCTTGTTCCACAAAAAGCCGAAGTCACCGCATACGATTAGTATATCATCGTCTGTCAGCTTTTTTAGCTTCGGGTTTTTAAAGAAGCTCAGGTCGCCGTGAGTGTCACCGGTTATATATACCATAATTTCCTCCGATATTTTTTAGTAATACTACTTTTATTTTATCCTAAAATGTGTTAGTATTAATTGTAATCTGTTTAATATAATATAATTTATTTTCCGAGGTGTCAAGTGTATGAAAAAAGTGCTGTCTCTTTTTATGACGTTTACTATATTAATTTTAACCGTGCTGTGTGCGCCACTGTCCGCTCAGGCGGCAGAATATACGCCGGATAAAAAAATTTATGCAAAGGCGTATATGCTCGTTAATCTTGACGATGATTCCTATCCGGTGGTAACACAAAAAAATGCAGACGAAAAGATGTATCCTGCGTCACTTACAAAAATTGTTACTACAATGGTTGTGCTTAACAATGTTACCGATTTAAGTCAAAAAACCACCATGTCTCAGTCGGCGTATGACGCACTAACCAATACAGGAGCACAGGTTGCCGGTATTCAGGTGGGCGAAAGCCTTACGGTAGAGGAGCTTTTATATCTCACTATGGTTCATTCAGCCTGTGACGCCTGTCAGGTTTTGGCTGAATTTGTGGGCGGAGATACCAATACCTTTGTTCAAATGATGAATGATTGGGTTAAATCCATCGGATGCAAAAGCACTCATTTTGTTAATCCCGACGGACTCCACGACCCTAATCATTATACCACAGTTAACGATATGAAAATCATTACCCTTGAGGCAATGAAAAACGATATATTTAACAAGATTTCCACCACAAAAAGCTATAACTATAAAAATATGACCCTTATACATACAAACTATATGCTTGATAAGGCGCATCTTACCTATTATTACGAGTACGCCGAGGGTATAAAAACAGGCTCCACCGAGCAGGCCGGCTACTGTGTAATCACCAAGGCGTCCAAAAACGGCTACAATTACCTTGCTATTGTAATGGGCTCACCTATTAAAAATCTTAAAGGCATTGATACTAAATGCTCCTTTATTGACGCCGCATCGCTTTTTGACTGGGCGTTTGATTCGCTGAAATACACCACCGTAATACGTCAGAATGACGTTGTTACCGAGGTGCCTGTTATAAACGGTAAAGACGCTGATACTGTTCAGCTTGTGGCGCAGGAGGACGTAACCTCTCTTGTTCCGTCAACACTTGACCCCTCAGCCGTTATCGTTGAGCCTGTTAATCCTCCCGAGGAAATTGAGGCTCCTGTTACAAAGGGTGATAAAATCTGCAAGGCAAATATTATTTATGCAGACCAAACTGTTGCAACGGTACAGCTGGTGGCGGCTCAAACCGTTGAGCTTTCAACCTTTTTGAAAATACTCAACAGTCTTAAAAAGTTTTTCTCAAATAAATTCGTACTTCTTGTGATATTTGTAATTATACTTGCACTGATTGCTTATGTAATAATTTTTATCGCAAGGCTTCAAAAGGATAAAAAGCGCATAGCGGAAAAAAGAAGAAAGCAGGAGGAGCTTGATAATCAAATAAATTCTAACGACGATTTCCTCCCGCCTCCGAGAAGATAATTAAAATGGCTGTCTCACAAAAAACGTGAGACAGCCATAATGCTTTTATATGTTAAATTGCTCAAGAAAATCGGCAAGCTTTTGCTTATCCTTTGTGTTTAACACTCTTATTTTCAGCAAAAGCGTTTTTTCAAAATCCGTTAATTCACTGACGTTTGAGTCGCCGTAAACACCCCTGTCGTATTCGCTGATGCTTGCAACCTGCATTGTATCGTTGCTTTTACCTGTTAAAAGGTAATCTGTCGTTACATTGTAAATCTTTGCAAGCTTAACAATTTCGTTTGGCTTAGGACTGCTGCGCCCCTTTTCCCATGAGGTGTATGTGCTTCTTTCAAGTCCGAGAGTATCGGCGATATTTTTTTGCTTTAAATTATTTGAATTTCTCAGATTAATTAAATTTTTACGCAGAATTTCTCTGGGGGATTCGGTGCTTTCGTTAAACTCTTTGTTATCTGTGCTCATATCATTCACCTCTTTATGTTACAATTATACACATTTTACGACAAAATTTCAATAATTTCATTACATTAAAATATTACAATATGTATATCATATTTGACAAAAAAATTACAAAATGGTATCATATAACTAATATAAAAATAAACTATTTAAAATACGCAGTTATAAAATCAAGGTGTATATATTATGAAGAAGAAAATTTTATCCATCATACTTTCAATTATTACAATAGTTGTCTGCATTGCGCCGGCGTCATCTGCCGTCAGTGCCGCCACATACAGAGAGCAGTTAAAAAGCAAGGGCTTTCCCGACAGCTATCTTGATTCTCTTGTATCACTGCATACTAAATATCCTAACTGTGATTTTGAACCGTTTGTAACAGGTCTGAAATGGTCAGATGCAGTAGCAGGGGAACGCTCGTCCCATTCAAAACAGCTTATTCAAAAGCAGTCCTCTCTTTCAAGTGCTTATTACTGCAACTGCTCAAAATGTATGAAGAACGGCTCTTATGTTGCGCAG
>JBJEPO010000183.1:0-6257 GCA_051881275.1 Eubacterium sp.
ATATCGCTTTAATACTGCATTTTTGACGGGTTCGGATTATTACCGTTACCCTATGCATAATAATTTTACAAAGGAAAGTATGTATGGACATTCAAAAGCAACTTGAAAAGGAATTTTCACTAAAGCCGTGGCAGGTTAAAAACACAGTTGATTTAATTGATGACGGCAACACGATACCCTTTATTGCACGATACAGAAAGGAAGCCACAGGCTCCCTTGACGACCAGCTTCTGCGAGAGCTTTGCGACAGGCTGGAATATCTGCGAAATCTTGAAGAGCAAAAGCAAAAAATCATTGAGTCAATTACAAGTCAGGAGCTTATGACTGATGAAATAATGGCGTCCATTGATTCAGCGCAGACAATGACGGAGCTTGAAGACATTTACCGTCCCTTCCGCCCGAAAAGAAAAACGAGAGCCTCCGAGGCGAAAGCGAAGGGATTGGGTCCTCTTGCGGAAATAATTTACGCTCAGGAAAAAGGAACGCCGTCGCCGACAATTCTTGCAAAGGAATATATCAGCGATGAAATTCAAAGTGAGGAGGAGGCTTTGCAGGGTGCAAGGGATATAATTGCAGAATTAATATCCGATGACCCCCAGGGCAGAAAGCTTATCCGTCACGCAGTTAAGAGTAATTCCCTGCTGAGCGTTAAAGGTGCAGATGAGGATTTAGGCGTATATGAAAATTATAAGGAATACAGCGAGCCGGTCAGCAAGGTTGCTAATCATCGTGTGCTTGCAGTAAACCGCGGCGAAAAAGAGGGCAAGCTTAAAGTATCACTTGATTTTGACAGGACTATCGCAACGGATTTATTAAAAAACATTCACTGCAAAAATTACAATCTGTGCACGGACCAGGTTATTGAAGCCATTGAGGATTCCTTTACAAGACTTATTTTTCCCTCGGTTGAAAGGGATATACGAAACGAAATGACTGATTCTGCCTGCGAAAGCTCAATTAAAGTTTTCGGCGAAAACACAAGGCAATTACTAATGCAGCCACCTGTTAAGGGAAAGGTTACAATCGGACTTGACCCGGGTTACAGAACAGGATGCAAGGTAGCAGTTGTTGACGAAACGGGAAAGGTTCTTGATACCGGCGTTATTTATCCTGCACCGCCCCACAAAAAAATTGACGAGGCAAAGAAAATCATTAAGGATTTTGTTAAAAAATACGACGTTAAGCTGTTTGCAATCGGCAACGGCACCGCTTCTCATGAGACGGAAGTTTTTGCCGCTGAGGTCATTAAGGAGCTTGACTGCGGTATATCGTATATGGTTGTCAGCGAGGCAGGTGCATCGGTTTACAGTGCGTCAAAGCTGGCGGCGGAGGAATTTCCGCAGTTTGACGTAAGCTTAAGAAGCGCAGTATCAATAGCAAGGCGCTTACAGGACCCGCTTGCCGAGCTTGTAAAAATTGATCCCAAATCAATCGGCGTAGGACAGTATCAGCACGATATGCCTAAAAAGGAGCTTAACAACGCTCTTGACGGCGTTGTGGAGGATTGTGTTAACGCCGTAGGCGTTGATTTGAACACTGCATCGGCACAGCTGCTTAACCGTGTGGCAGGCGTATCATCTGCGGTGGCGAAGAATATTGTTGACTACCGTGAGGAAAACGGATGCTTTAAATCGAGAAAGGAACTGCTTAAGGTGTCAAAATTAGGTCCGAAGGCATTTGAACAGTGCGCCGGATTTTTACGAGTTGCCGAAAGCAAGGAGGTGCTTGATAACACCGGTGTTCACCCCGAAAGCTACACGGCGGCAAAAAATCTGCTTAAGCTTTGCAAAATCAGCGAAGAAGATGTAAGACAGGGCAATATTTCCGCAATGAACGAGCGTATAAAAACAGACGGCACCTGTGCTTTGGCTGAAGAAATAGGCGTAGGCGAGCCGACGCTTATAGATATTGCAAAGGAGCTGTCAAAGCCGGGACGTGACCCACGTGACGAGCTGCCAAAGCCAATGCTTCGCACCGATGTTATGGGAATTGAGGATTTAAAGGCAGGAATGGAGCTTAAAGGAACTGTCCGTAATGTAATTGATTTCGGCGCATTCGTTGATGTGGGCGTTCATCAGGACGGACTTGTACACATCAGCAGAATATGCAATAAGTTTATCAGGCATCCGTCTGAAGTCTTAAAGGTGGGAGATATTGTCACCGTTTGGGTAGTCAGCGTAGATGTGGATAAAAAAAGAATAGGACTTACAATGATAAACCCCGAAAAATAGCACAAACGCCACAGGAATTTCCTGTGGCGTTTATGTTATTATTCGTAAAATCCTACCTGTGACAGAACAGGATTTGAGCGTGACTGACGGATTATCAGCAGTGCGCCGATGCTTTTACCCTTTAGCCTGATAATCTTTCTTGAGCCGATAACCGTGCCTTTATAAGCACGTTTATATTTGCCGTTGGGTTTAAGAAGATAGAGGTCAAATTTTTCAACCCTTTGACCATCGGCAATATTCTCGGCTAGAACGCAGTATTTAAGATTTTTTACATTGTCAAACCTAAATTCAAGATAGCCGTTATCCTCGTTAAGCTTACCGAAATCCTGCTGAATTACGGGAAATGCAGTAATTTCATCAATTTTTTTGCCCAGCTTTTTCAGTGCTCTCACGTCACGGCGTGCAATTACTCCCCTGTCATTAGGCGGAACATTAAGCAAAAGCGTGCAGTTATTACCTACGGAATTGATGTAAATATCAAAGAGCTTTTTGGCTGATTTTACTGTTAAATTCTCGCTTTTGTGATAAAACCAGCCACGGCGTATTGAAACATCAACCTCGGCGGGATACCAGCTTAAATCGGCGTTATTTTTAAGCACATTTCTTGAGCCCAAATCCTCCGATGCAGAGTCAAGAAGCTTAATTGAAGAAGCGTCGGTTTCACTGTGCTGAGAATTTTTTTCAACTGTTTCGCTTTTTGCAAGATACGAGGGCACCACGGAATACTCGCTTGAACGTGTTTTTCCACCTTCGTTGCCTACCCACCTTATATCCGGTCCGCAGATTGCAATATTTGCGCCGGGCTGAAGCGTTCTGATAATTTTATAATATCTTTCCCAGTCATAGACAAAGGATTTTGCGTTTGCACCCTTTGCACCGTCAAACCAAACCTCAAAAAGCTCGCCGTACTTGGTGCATAGCTCCGTTAACTGCCTTACGAAAAAGTCGTTATACTCCTTTTCGCCGTAGGTTTTTTCGTGCATATCCCACGGGGACAGATACACGCCGAAATCAATACCCTGTTTATGACATTCATCGGACACCATTTTTACAATATCCTGCTTAAAGGGAGAATTGGTAACGCAGAAATCCGTTGTACCCGTATCCCACAGGCAAAAGCCGTCGTGATGCTTGCAGGTTAGAATCAGTCCTGTTGCTCCTGCTGATTTTACGGTGCTTACCCATTGGGCAGGCTTAATCCTTTTAATATCAAAATCCTGCGCTGTTTCGGTGGCGTTGCCCCACTCTCTGTTATAGGCGGTATTCATACCGAAGTGCATAAACACATAAAAGGGCTTTTGCGAGAGTCTTATCTGATTTTGATTAGGCAAAACCGCATTATAGCGTGCCACCTCTTCGTCATTCAGCGGTACGTTATTGTTATTGGTTGTCCAATTTTCATCAAGCTTAATTTTCATATTAATGACCTACTGTTTCTACCGTACGAGATTTAGTGTGACGCTTTGACTGCTCCACTCTTTTTCCGTTTTTGCCGTTATTATTGTGGCGGAAATAATCGTCAACGTCGTGAATGTTCCAAATGAGCTTGCTCTCTAAGTACCAAAGCTTTTCCTTGAAGGTCTTTTTATATGTAAATTCTCTTTGCTCAACCTCGTCATAAAGAGGAGTAACAAGAGATGCATTAAAGCCGTTTTCAACCTGACAGGCTGAAAGCACAATCAAATCGGGATGATTTGGCAGTATAACCGAATTTTTGCCCTTTACATCAAGAGTAATTACCCAGGTGTACATATTTTTTGCATAAATATCCTTGCCGTCTGCGTCGTGGGCATGGGTTGCCTCGTAGCCTAAATGTCCCTTTTTGATATACGCAGTTTCGCCGAAGTCATACAAATCCCAGCGTGCAAATAACTGCTCGTCGGAATTTACGGTTTTTGCAACAGCTTCCCCGTCAATGATAAATTTAGCCATTGAATCATCGTCGGTATGAGAGGTACAAAGAAGCTTTAACACATCGGCATTATCGGAAATTTTAATTTCCTGTCCTTCACAGCGCATTGCGTTTTTACCGCCAGCCTTTTGAATATTAAATTCACCGCCGAAGGCAACTATTTTTTCGGGGATAATCTCGTAAGGAATATGATACATAAACTCGTTATTCTTTTTGTTCTGCTTTGTTATGTATTTACAGTTATATTCAAGCTCAACAGGTGTGATACGGTTTAATGTGCCGTGCTTTTCCGGTGATTTAAGTTTAAGGGCAAAGGTTTTGATTTCATAAGGCTTAAAGGAGGTAACAAGCTTACCGTCCTCAACAGTTGCCTCGCCCTTGTATTCCTCTGAGGCATAAAGCTCTCTTGCGCTCTCTATTCCCTCGCCGGCGGTGAGAGTAAACTCATCAACTGCTTTATTTGCGCCCTCATTAAGACGGACAATAATTTCATCACCGTCAGCGGCTTTTTTAACGGCACGAACAATAACATCATTACTGCTGACGCTCATAAAGGAATATGATTTACCTAAAACACCCTTATGCTTTTCAAACACAATGGCAGCCATAGGCTGAATAAACTTTCTCGCTTCAAGCTGAGTTTCCTCGCCCACCTCGCCTTTATGAGAGAAAACGGCAAAGGAATATCTGTTAAGTCCCAAATCCATCATTGACTGCATTGAGTCTATACGATAGTTTCTCTTAGGTGTATGAATAGCGGTCAGGCGCAGTGTATTATCGTTATATTTATCCCAGCCGTACTTACATTCGCTGATTACGGAAACACCGAATTCACCTGATTTATCGGTAATATCTGCCCATTTCTGTGCAGGAACCTCAAAAAGCTTTTCGCTCATATTGCCTCGCTGAATTGCACCAAGTCCCAAATCAAATGTGGCTTTTTCGTTTTCGGCAGTAAATGCGAAACGCTGTTTTGCAAGGGTACGCATTGAACGCCACTCAATTTCAGTGTAAACCTCAACCACATCGCTGGAATCTGTAAGGCAAATGATAAAGCTAAACTCGGAATTGCCGTCCTTCTGCTTAACCTCAAAGGATACTCTTGCAGGTCCCTTCTCAACAACGGTTACGGAAACGACATTAGGCAGTCTGTCAGGCTCCTTAGCCGCCTGCTTATAATTCATTTCCCATGCAGGCCAGGGCTTTGAGCCGGTGTAATTAAACAGACCAAGAACAATAGGTGATGATAAAATCTGTCTGTCGCCGTCTGTTTTATCAATAATTGACGTAATATTACCACGCTTGTTTATCTCGACAATATACTTTTGGTTTTCCATAATATTATCGCCGATAGAAATTTCACTTTTTACACGGCAAGGCTCCGCTGACGGTCTTATATCATAGACCTTAAAGCCGTAGGACTCAACCTCGGCAATAAATACAATTTCCATAACGCCGTCTTTTACGGAATTAATCTGTGATTTAACCTCTCTGCCCTTTTCGTTATAAACTCTCACATAAGGAGCATTTATATCTTTAAGGCGAACGGTTACCGCACCTGTTCTCGGTGCTTCAATCGGATTGCTGACCATAACAGGAATACCCTGGCAGGTATCGGATTTCATAAGCTTTGTAATAGGAGCAAGGGAAATTTCCGTCTCGCCTGCAAACTGATTCATACTAAGCGCATAATCGTTCCAGGAGCGTTTATACGCACGCTGAACGGAGGTGCCGGGTATATCGTCGTGGAACTGATGTGCAATAAAACGCTTCCATCCACGGTCAATAACATCATCGTTATACTTGCTTACGCCGAGATATGATGAAGCTACGCCGGCTCTCTCTGCCATATCGGAAAGCTCCTCGCACCTTCTGTTCCAGCGTTTGCCGATAGCACGGGAGGTATAACCGCCAACGGCGTGATTTTGCATAACAAGCTCGTTTTTCCATTGGGGCAGATTATCTCTGACACTGTCGTCAAGCTCACTGTCAATATCACGGAAAATTTGGTCCGCAGAGGCAGCAACAACCTTAATATCCGAGGAATCGTTTTTGTTAATCTCCTGCTCCACATAAGCCACAGATTTTTCTTCCGGCGCACCGCCTCTGTCGCC
>JBJEPO010000184.1:0-6217 GCA_051881275.1 Eubacterium sp.
ATTAATCTCCATTTTACAGGTGATATGCACGCAATAACCTCTGCTAATAATCTTATGTGTGCAATGCTTGACAATCATATTCAGCAGGGAAATGAGCTTGGTATTGACCAGCGCAGAGTTATGGTAAAGCGCTGTCTTGATATGAATGACCGTGCCTTGAGAAATATTGTATGTTCTCTCGGCGGTAAGCTTAACGGCGTTCCCAGAGAGGACCATTTCTGTATAACCGTTGCCAGCGAGGTTATGGCAATTCTCTGTCTTGCAGAGGATTTGTTTGATTTAAAAAAGCGTATCGGTAATATTCTTGTGGCTTATACCTATGACGGCAAGCCTGTTTACTGCCGTGATATTAAAGCGGACGGCGCTATGACCGTACTGCTTAAAGATGCAATTAAGCCCAATCTTGTTCAAACTCTTGAAAATACGCCTGCTATTATGCACGGCGGACCCTTTGCAAATATCGCACACGGATGTAATTCGGTTCGTGCTACCAAAACTGCCCTTAAGCTTGCTGATTACACCATTACCGAGGCAGGCTTCGGCTCAGATTTAGGTGCGGAAAAATTCCTTGATATAAAATGCCGTTTTGCAAATCTTAAGCCTTCATGTATCGTTCTTGTTGCTACCGTACGTTCAATGAAATACAACGGCGGTGTAGCAAAAGAGGATTTGAAAAAAGAAAATCTTGAGGCTTTGAAGAAAGGCTCTGCAAATTTGGGCGCTCATATTGAAAATCTTAAGAAATTCGGTGTTCCGGTTGTTGTGGCAATTAACCACTTTTATGCTGATACGGATGCTGAAATCGCTTATGTTGAAGAATACTGCAAGAGCCTCGGCGCAGATTTTGCCGTAACTAAATGCTTTGCTCAAGGCGGAAAGGGCGGAACAGAGCTTGCCGAAAAGGTTGTTGCCGCCTGCGAAAAGGAAAACAATTTTAAATTCCTTTATGATTTGAATATGCCTTTATATGATAAAATTGAAACCATTGCCAAAGAGATTTACGGCGCAGACGGCGTAGAATATACAAAAGAGGCAAAGCAGGCACTGGACGGATTTATAGCTCTCGGTGCTGATAAAATGCCTGTTTGTATGGCAAAAACACAATACAGTCTGTCCGATAATCCAAAGCTTCTCGGCAGACCTGAAAACTTTAAGATTACCGTTTCATCAGCAAGCCTTTCCAACGGCGCAGGCTTCGTAGTTTGTCTTACAGGCAATGTTATGACAATGCCGGGACTTTCAAAATCTCCTGCGGCGTATAAGATTGATATTGACGAAAACGGCAATACGGTAGGTCTTTTCTAATGAAGGAATATATAAGCAATTGCTACGAAGAAACCCTTGAAATTGCAGGCAATCTGGCGAAGGAACTGCCTAACGGCACAGTTATTGGCTTTATAGGCGGTTTGGGTATGGGCAAAACTGCTTTTACGTCAGGCTTTGTTAAAGGCTTGGGAATAGACTGCGATGTTTCTTCTCCTACTTTTGCTATATGCAACGAATATATCGGCGTACAAAAGTGTGTGTATCATTTTGATATGTACAGAATTGAAAGCTGGGATGATTTGTATTCAACGGGATTTTTTGATTATCTTGATTCCGGTGCATATATTCTTGCTGAATGGAGCGAAAATATTTTTGGCGCTCTGCCTGAGGACAGCGTAATTGTTGAGATTGAGAAAACAGGGGAGAACGCCAGAAAAATTAAAATAATGAATAAAGCAGAGGTAACGGATTAATGCTTTTATCATTGGATTCCAGTGCGGTTACGGCTTCTGTGGCTTTAACCGACGGAGAAAAAATTTTAAATAATGAGTTCGTAAATTCGGGACTTACTCACAGTGAAACGCTTATGCCCATAGTTAAAAGGGTAATGAACGGATATGATTACTCGGATTTAGACGCAATAGCAGTAAATGTGGGACCGGGTTCCTTTACAGGCATTAGAATCGGCGTTGCCGCCGCAAAGGGCATTGCTTTCGTAAATAACACGCCCTGTATTTCGGTTTCAACCCTTGAATCAATAGCCTATAATTTTATTGATACAGATTGCATTGTCTGTGCAGTTATGGACGCACGCCGTATGCAGTTTTATAATGCTTTATTCCGTGTCAGCGGTAAAAGTGTTGAGCGTATTTGCGATGACAGAGCAATTTCCGTTGAGGATTTAAGCCGTGATATTGCAAAATATGATAAGGTTATTGTTGCCGGTGACGGTGCAAAACTTTGCTGTGAAAACCTAAGCACGGATAATTTTGTTATTGCCGGCGAGAATTTGGTTTATCAAAACGCTTTGGGCGTTGCCCGGGCGGCAGAGAATAAAAAAACAGTATCTCACTCAAAGCTTGTGCCGGTTTATTTAAGACCGTCTCAGGCTGAACGAGAATTAAAGCTTAAAAGAGGAGTATGATTATGATAGTTTTAGGCAGTGACCACGCAGGATTTCCTTTAAAGGAGGAAATAAAAAAACACCTTGATGAAACAGGTGTTCAGTACACGGATATAGGCTGTTACAGTGAGGAGAGATTTGACTATGCCAAATCGGCTCAAAAAGCCTGCGACCTTGTAGCAAAGGGTGAATGTGACAAAGCAATACTCTGCTGCGGAACGGGTGTAGGAATTTCAATGGCGGCTAATAAGGTTAAAGGCATACGTGCCGCCTGTTGCAGTGATTATTTCTCTGCAAAATATACGAGAGCACATAACGATGCCAACTGTCTTTGTATGGGCGCAAGAGTAATCGGTGCAGGTCTTGCCTGCGAGCTTGTTGACGTTTTTCTTAATACGGAATTTGAGGGCGGTCGTCACCAAACAAGAATAGACCAGATTGCCGATATTGAAAACGGAAAAACAATCTATTAATTATTGTTAGTTCAAAAAAACGCACTGCAGATTTTCTGCGGTGCGTTTTGATTTATTATGACCATTTCAGTGCTTTAATACTGAAGCCCAATGTTGAATCAAGCTTGTTTTTCTGTACAACGGCTACAACCTTGCTGGCTTTGCTTGTATCGGATACTGAGGCAGTAACCTTGTAATAGTTGTTGTTTCCGAGATACTCAATTTTTGATATCTTAACTGTATGTGTTGAATTTTCATAAGCGGTAATGTGGAAGGTATCAGAGCTTGATTTGTATTCAATATTTTCATTTCCTGCTTCATTGCACTTTGATTTAAAGTTAACTACTGTTTGACCGAAATATTTAAACAGGTTAAGTACAATAGTACCGGAGGGGAGATTTGATGTATTAAGTCCGTCTCTTTCAGCCATCCAGATTGCGGCGTGAGTTGCGATGTCCATCGGTACGCCCTGAGCGTTTTCGTAGCTTGACTGATAAAGATAAGGTACTTCAAGCATATTTTTGATTATCTGCTGATCCTCGGATGAAAATACAACAACTTCACCTGTTGCAGATGTTGAGGGTACTTTGTCCTTCTTTGGTTTAATTGTTGTAAGCTCCTTTTCCGTGGTTTGCTCGCCTTTTGTGGTAGGAACTGTTGTAGACGTGGTGGTTTTCTTTTTCTTTGTCGGGGCAGGTGGGCTGTCCTTTTCTGTGGTTGTTGTAGTTGTTTTATCCGGCTTTAAGGTTACCTCGTTACCTTTTTTATCAGTAACTTCTTTTCCATCGCTGTCAACAACAACCTTTTTTTCTTTGCCGTTTTTGTCTTTGACAATTTTATAGCTTATTTCGGTAGTAACGGTGTCGCCGTTTTTGTCGGTAACTGCTTTTCCGTTTTCGTCGGTTACTTCAACATAATCTATGCCGTATTCGTCCTGACTGCCTTCAATTCCCGTCTCCTTTTCGTCTGCGGATTTACTGCAGGCAACAAGCATTGCGGAAAAAGCCAAAATCAATACAAGTAAAAGAGATATTGCTTTTTTCAAAATTATGCACCTCTTGTCATTTTTTCTTTATCAATTATATCTTTTTGATAAGAGTTTGTAAATAGATATTGTTAAAAATGAACAAATAATTAATGTTTCATTCATATAATTTACATTTTTTTAAAATATTGTATAATCAATTTATAATACATACTAACTTAAATATAACAGGTGATTAAATGAACAAGTCTTTCCAAATTGCCGCAGGAGGAATTATCGCCGCACTGAGTATAGTCCTTATGTTTCTCGGAGGAGTGCTTTGGATTTTTGCGTACGTTTTTCCGATAATATGCAGCTTGCTTACGGTAATTGTCATTGAAAATATTGATACAAAAACTGCCTGGGTGGTGTATTCGGTGGTCAGCATTATTTCGCTTCTTTTTGTGGCGGATAAGGAATGTGCTATGATTTATGTTCTGTTTTTCGGATATTATCCAATGGTTTACTTTAAAATTGCCGATATGAAAAGCCGTATAATAAAATGGTTAATAAAGCTGTTGGTGTTTAACGGTGCTATGGTTGGAGTACAGCTGATCTGTATTTATGTGTTTGGAATACCCTTTGATAACGAATTGGGAAAATGGGGGATTCCTATATTTTTCATAACCGCAAATATTATGTTTATTGCCTATGAAAAGCTAATGCAGATACTGTTAATCATTTACAGAAAAAAGTTTAAAAAGAAGGTGGACAAGCTTCTTAAAAAATAATATTGACAGTATGCCTGTGTGAGTGTACAATATAATTAAACTGTGCTAACTCTCTTGGCACACTAACTCAAAATTCGGAGAATTTTTCCGAATTTAGCAACCCCATAGCTTTTAAAGGATGCATGATAAAAAGAAAGTGGTAAAAACATCCGAGAACTCTGGAAATATGTTATCATAGAGATAACAGAAAGACAGAGTAGATACTAATTCGTCATGTTTAATGGCTTTAGAGGTCGAAAAGGAGAATGAAGGGTTAGCATCGAATCATGCAATGGTCGGCGAAAGTCAGATCGGATAGGAGATTGGCTCGGATGTCAAACAGAAACTGTCTTGCTGAAAAACAAGGGAGAAAAAGAAATGAGAAAGGCAGAAGATTTACCACGAATTTGCGTAGGAGTAGATTTGCACAAAATGCAGTTTACCGTATGTGCAATAAATGAAGAAACAGGTGAAATGGTTTTAAGCGGAGTGTATCGAACAGATAATCAAGGTTACAAGGATTTCTGTGAAAAGCTTCATCGCGTAGAAGACGAGAATGAATGTTGTATTGAGCTTGCAGTTGAGGCTACAGGCAATGCGAGATACTTTAAGAACAAAATGGAAGCCGAAGGCTTCGGAGTGTTGGTTGTAAATACAAGCAAGTTCAAAGTAATCACAATGAGTACAAAGAAAACTGATGCAAATGATGCAGCAACACTGGCGTTTTATCTTTCAAAGGATATGTTGCCGGAGTCGCATCTTTGCGATCAGACCAGTGAAGAGATAAGAAGAATGCTGAAAACCAGAAGTATACTGGTTTCCAGCACTGTGAAGATCAAAAATCAAATTCATGGAATGCTATTAGGCTATGGAATTGAGACCAAGTCTGCGCAATTTCAGAGCAAAAAGAAAAGGCAGGAATTGATAAACGATCTCGCAGACCACAACTTCTCACAATTCACTGCCTCGTCACTTGAAGTGACATTAAATATTTTAGACGATATTTATGCACAAGTCAAGAAGATAGAGGAACAAATTCGAGAAATGACAAAAGAAAATGAAACTGTCGAACTGTTAATGACAATGCCGGGTATCGGTTTTGTCGGAGCAACAACGATAGCTTCATATATAGATGATATTGAAAGATTTGATGGTGACTTCAAAAGATTTTCATCGTATTTGGGAATAGTGCCAAGCGTACACAATTCAGCTGATACGGTTCGTATGGGACACATAACCAAACGAGGACCGCAGGAATTAAGAACAGCGTTTGTGCAGGTAGCAATGGGAATAATACGACAACCACAAAATACAGCAGAATGGAAACTGATGAAGGACTATCAAACAATGAAAACAGCAAAAGGTTCGGGAAGAGCAATAATTGCATTAACAAGAAAGGTAGCAAGGATTGTATTTGCAATGCTGAATAACAAAGAAGCATTTAATCCTGAACTAATGAAAAAAGCGGTAGCATAGACTATTCTCATTGTCAAGGGACGCTTCGCTTTTTCCCTTGACAACTCAAATACTCTATGCTGTGAAGCAAATACGAGGGCTTAGCCCTCAAATATAACCGTTTTCGGTTATCAGAATATCAAAAAATACAGCAAGTTGGTTAAAACCACTTGACTTTTTATAGGAG
>JBJEPO010000185.1:0-35349 GCA_051881275.1 Eubacterium sp.
CGGTGAGGTTGAAACACCGCTGCCCCATCTAATTCTCATTGTTGATGAGTTTGCAGAGCTTAAAGCAGAACAGCCCGACTTTATGAAAGAGCTTATTTCTGCTGCCCGTATCGGTCGTAGCTTAGGCGTTCATCTTATTCTTGCAACCCAAAAGCCTTCGGGTCAGGTTGACGACCAAATTTGGTCAAACTCAAGATTTAAGCTCTGTCTGAAGGTTCAGGACCAGGCAGACAGTAATGAGGTGCTTAAATCACCTCTTGCCGCAGAAATTAAAGAGCCGGGACGTGCATATCTCCAAGTAGGAAACAATGAAATTTTTGAATTGTTCCAGTCTGCTTACAGCGGAGCACCGGAAAAAGCCGATAACAGTAATTTCAAGGAATTTTCGGTTTATGCTCTTACCGATTCAGGCAGACGTGTGCCTGTTTATGTTCAAAAAAAGAAAAAATCCGACCAGGGTAACAGAACTCAGCTTGAAGCAATCGTTGATTTTGTTAATGATTACACTGCTAAAAATCATATTGAAAAGCTCCCTGACATCTGCCTTCCTCCGCTTGAGAAGGCAATAGATTATGCCGGCGGTGCTGTTGACGAGCTTTCTGTTCCGATAGGTGTATATGACGATCCGGATAATCAGATTCAGCCTGTATTTTCAATAAATATTTTTTCCGATAATACGCTTATTATCGGTTCGTCAATGAGCGGCAAAACAAATCTGCTTCAATTAATTCTCCGTGGAATAGCAGATAATTATTCACCTGACGAGGTGTCGGTTTATATTATAGATTTTGCCTCAATGGTGCTTAAAAACTTTGAAGGCTTAAATCACGTTGGCGGTGTTGTGGTTTCCAATGAGGACGAAAAGCTAAAAAATCTCTTTAAGCTTCTCACTCAGGAAATTGAACAGCGTAAAGAAAAATTGCTTGCAGCAGGTGTAAGTAATTTCCTGTCATACAAAGAGGCGGGCAATACGGATATACCGCAGATTGTGCTGATGATTGATAATCTTACTGCACTTAATGAGCTTTATCTTCAGGATGACGATGTTTTGCTCAATCTTACCCGTGAAGGTCTTGCTGTTGGTATCAGCGTTATTGTTGCGAATTCGCAGACAAGCGGTATCGGCTACAGATATATGTCCAATTTCTCGTCAAAGGTAGCACTGTTCTGTAATGACAGCGGTGAGTACAGTACAGTTTTTGATTATTGCAGAATGAGCATTGAACCGATTGCCGGACGCTCTATTGTTGAAAAGGATAAACAGCATTACGAGTGCCAGACTTATCTTGCTTTTAAAGGCGAGAAGGAGTTTGAGCGCGTAGCACAGATGAAGGAATTTATTGCCCAAGCTAATGAAAAATATCCAAGCAGTAAAGCCAATATTATTCCTGTTATTCCGGAATTGCTTACTCAGCAGTTTGTTGATACTCAGCTTGGTTTTGCATTGCATAATAAGTATGATGTTGTGGTTGGCTTGAATTATGCAAATGTTTCACCATTTGTACTTAACCTTGCAGCTATGGGCACTCTTACAGTTTCCGGCCGTGAGGATTCCGGCAGAAGCAACTTTATTAGATATGTCCTCAGCACTATGGAAAAACGCAATGCAGACAGCGTTCAGGCGTATGTTATTGATAATGTGAGCAGAAAGCTTGCCTCTGTTCAAAGCAGTTCTATTGTTGATTCTTATTCAATAGTTGCAGACACTGCGGTTGAAACAATCATCAGCATTGAAGAAGAGCTTAAAACACGTTATGAGGCGTTGATGGACGGCAATGATTCCGTTATTGATACATCAAAGCTTATAATCTTGGTTCTTAATAATGCCGATGCTTTAGAGAGTATAAGTAATGATTCAAAGGCGTTTGATGCGTATAGAAACATCAACGGCAGATACAAGAACCTAAATGTATGTATAATTGTCGGAGACTATCCTAATACAAACATTTCTTATTCATCACCGGAGCTTATGCGTAATCTTCGTGATGCAAGACATTTCCTGTATTTTGACGATATGGACGCGATGAAAATCATTGACCTTCCACTTGCTGTTATGCGTGCGTTTAAAAAGCCAATCGACAACGGCGATTGTTACTATATTAATGATAATGATGCTGTGAAGATTAAAACTGTCAGGAGTTAATTCTGACAGTTCATAGGAGTTTTTGTTATGACAAGAGCACAAATAGAACGAGAAATCGCTTTAACAAAGAAAAAAATCAATAATACGCGTTTAAAAATTGATAATTATTCTACAAAAATAAAAAAGCTGGAAAAAGCTTATGGCGATTCAAAAAATTTAAAATCAAAATATCAGAGGGGAGTTCAGGATTATTACAACGCAGTAAGAACATCGTTGAACAAACTTGATTCTAATTCAACTTTCAAAGATTATTTCATTGAAAAAACTAAAAAAGTTCTTAACGGAAAAGAGGACAGTGAAATTATTGATACAATTGCGAGAAACAGCAACGATATATTAAAAAGGCTGGATGATTACGAAAAGACTGTGAAGATAGAACAATCCAATTTGCAAAGATATTATGAAAGATTAAATCGACTTAAAATTGAATTGGATAAAGCTGTAGAATAGTGGTAGGAAGATGACTTATGAATAAGGAAATAAAAAACAATCCAAAAGTCACAAAGAGTATTTCAAAAAAAATACTGGAACTTTGTGGAGTAATATTGTCAAAGGTAAACAGCAATGAAGAGTCTCCTGTTGGAGGCAGAACAGCTCAATATAATGATAAGTTTATCGCTTTATTGGATACGGACTTGAAAAAAGCTTTTGACGATGTCTTTGTAAATAGTTCATTAAAATTTAAAAATATTGCTGAAGACTTTATTACGTCGGACAAAAATGCATCGCTATAATTACAGGTGAACAATATGGGAAAATATGATAAAAGCAATTTGATAGTAGATTTAACATATTATAATAAAACAGCTGAAGCCGTAAAAAAATGTTGTAATGATTATGAAGGACTATTAGATACATATATTTCATATTTGAACGAACTTAATCAAAACGGAATAGTATCGGGAAAAACTGCAGATATTTTGAGGGATATTATAGTTGAGATTTCAGGTGTTAAAGGCGATATTTCCGAGATAGGAAGCTCTTATGCGGCGATAATACAAGAGTTTTTATCAGCTGTTGATGGGGCAGATAAAACAATGTTTGATAAAAAAAGCAGAAAGTGTTTTACTGATGAAGAATTTGCAAAAGCCAAAGCTGCTGCAAGTATTTCAATGTCGCTTGGAACTTTTACTAATGGAATACGGTTTTTAAGTAGTATTTGCAATGTGAGATTTATTGAAGTTTTATTACTGTATGCAACAGAATTGATTAAAAAACTTAAAGCGGTGAACGAATATACGAAAAAAGACCTTGATAAAATACAGAATAAGTTAAATTTGATTGATAATTCCTACAAACTGGCATTAAGCAATATCTATAAGGAATTGATTAACTATAAAAAAATTATTATTCAACTTTCCGATATAATGACACCTGACGGAAATCACTTTTCTTCAAGGAATCTCTCTGAATTGAAAAAGAAAATAAATAGTGCAAAGAAATTTAAAGAAAATATTGATGAGAATCCTTTTTACATTAAGATCACTCAAGATAAAGTGGTTAATAAAAAGAACAGCAAATATAAAAATATTTCTATATCTGATTATGTTATTCCCGGTTTAGATCAGGGTTTTGTTCCTCAGGGCATAACGTATGATAAGGAGCATGGATATATTATTATAAGTGGTTATTATGAAGGCGATAATAAAGGATATCCGTCTCAGCTTATGATAATAGATGAAAAAACAGGAAAATTAGTAAAAGTTATTTCATTAAAGAAGAAAGACGGATCGTGTTATACCGGGCATGCAGGGGGTGTTGCATATTCAAATGGTAAACTTTATATTTCCAGTGATGGATATTCATATACAATCACAGGAGAAGAGTTAAAAAATGCTGACGCAAACGACTGTATCAGGTTCTCAGAAGAAAAGAAAATTGACACAGCCGGATCATATGCGAATGAGTCAAACGGTGTTTTGTATTACGGCAATTTTCATGAGCCTGGCAAAGAAGAAGCAGGAATAAAACCAATCACGGTAAATGGTAAAAAATGCTATTCATATTGTGAAGCTTATGATCAAAATACAGGTGAGAAGTATTATATCCTTACACCCGATAGAACTCAAGGAATGACGGTAAAAGAAGACGGAACTTATATGTTCAGCACAAGCTACGGTCGTAACAACAATTCACAGATTTATTCTTACACAAAACGCACGGATAAACCTATAGGCTATGTTGACGGAATTCCGGTTTACGGTTTGGAAGGAGAAACTGTAACTGAAGCACCTCCCATGTCAGAAGGTATGTGTAATATTAATGGCAAAACTTATGTGATAAATGAATCCGGAAGCAAAAAGTACCGTGAGGGTACGGACGGAAACGGAAAGTGTGAAGACCCAACAGATTCGGTGCTTGAAATAAAATAATGAAGAAACATATTTGAAATAAGGAAAGGATAGCAATATGGCCACGTTACAGCAAATTGGTGCACAAGTAGGACTATATGAAGGAAAAGTTTGTGAATTAGGCAACAAAATCAAAGATTTAGAAAAGAGTTATTCTGAATTACTGGAGTTTAAAGGAATGGTTCAATCCTCACAAAGTGAATTTGGGAGCAGCAATAATACTAAAATGAATGCCTTGAACCAATTGCAGAGTTTGTCTGCTTATAACAATATTGCAAAAAAGTTTTCTGATGCTATGAAAGGTGCATTATATGGAATAGGCTCAAAGATTTTAAATATCGCATATTCGTTTTTATTATCAAAAATAAAAGCTGAATTAAGAAAAATAAGAAATGAAATCTCTAATTGTGAAAACACAATAAAAAACTATAATCAAAAAATTCAAAAATACAAGGATGATTATAGAAAAGAAAAAGCAAGATTAGAGGAGGATAATTAATATGGCAAAAGATGTTGTTTTATATCCGGGAGAAATAATTACAGCGCTTTCGGAAATCGAAAATCATATTGATGCTCTTTCCGCAAATCTATTACGATATAAAAGGGTGCTGAGCGACATCCAAAAGAATGGCGTTCAAGATGAACTCATTAGAGGGAAAATTGGAAATATTTCAATTTTAATAGAGGGTTATATTAATCAACTAACGGACATATCTGATGAAATAAAAAAGAACGGTAATAGTGGGGTAAATAAAATTAAATCAGTTGACGATTCGTATGATGTTAGTTTTATAAAAGCCAAGCTATCGGAAATTGAAAGACTAATTTCAATGTTAAACTAGGAGATGAAAGTAAAATGAATAATATTGAATTAATTATTAAAACCAATTATATTGCCGGTAAAAGAACCGAATTAGTTTCTTTAACTTCTCGTATTTCAGGTAGCAGAATATCTATGAAAATAACAGGCTCTAAAGGAAATATGGCAGAAGAATTAAATCAAACAATTGAACAAATAAATAAAGCTACTCAACAAATCGGAGATTTCATTAATGAAGTTACAACTTCCGTATTAAATATTCCAATAAAGTTCGAAGAAACGGACAATAAAATGGCAGATATATTATATAAAATGTAGTGAGTGATGTCTTTTATGAAAAAAATTATATGCGTGTCCTTGATATTGTTATTCTTTTTGGCTGGTTGTGCGAAAGAACCAAGCACACATAACAACTATAATTTTGAAACGGAATATTCAGAACAGGAGAATTATATGGAGAGTTTAAACAGCAGGCAAATTGAAATATGTGAACAAATGAATTTACCAACAAGCATTGATGAATTAACAAACACACAAAAGAAATCGTTAATAAGAATTGAAGAATTGCTTCAATATTTAGATCGAAAATATAATACTACATTCCATTATGTTGGGTACTATGAAATGAGCGTTTTAGAATGCGAAAAGTTACAGGCGTATTCAGAGGGCTTAAATGAATACTATTATACCACGCTAACTGTAGAAAAAGACGGTTCCTATAATGATGACTATAAGGATGTTTTAGGAGGCTGTATTTTAGAAATTGAAGCAGCGGATTTCTTGAATTCTAACACAGACTTTGAATTTAAAGTATTTGCATTGGAATGCAGATATAATGGAGAAATTATTCCTAAAACAATTGATGATTTTTCAAATAATACATCTTTGACAATCAATATCATTGTTAAGGGAAAAGATAAAGAAAACGAATTGCATGGCTATGCGAAAAAAATCATTGAATGGTATAAAAAAACTAATATTTATGGATATGTTAATTTTATCATGGTAAGTGACGATTATTTTGACAGTGTTACTAATTTTAATGTCAGTAGCGTGAAGATTGATGATAATACCGATATAGCATTAAGCTGTGATATTTATAGTGACGGGAAAACAAAAATATATTAATGCATGAAGGTGAATTATTATGGCAATTAGCGATAGCGATTTAATGATGCTGGAAAACCTAACCTACTGTTTAAGCGATAGAAATCCTGCATATGCATTTAAGTTAAAAGCTTTAAGCGCATGTAAAACTGTAGGAGAATACTTATCTCAGTTTAATGAAAGTATTTTGAGTAAACTAGATAATTCTTCAGATGTCTATGATGGCGAAAACAGTGGCTCAGAATGGGCGGCTATGATTAGATACATGAAGAGCAAAAAAGAAATTCTTGAATTAAAGATTGCTGAAGTAACGGAAAAGGTTATTTGTTTTGCAAATCCTAATGATAATAATAAAGCCATTGTTGCTTTTAGGGGAACAAATGGGGGAAAAGAATGGATAGATAATGTAGAAGGCTTTAACGAAGCAGATACTGTTTATCAAAAAGAAGCATATGACTATATAGAGGGCTTGCCTTATGACGATATTACTGTTGTTGGTCATTCAAAAGGTGGAAACAAGGCACAGTATGTTGCCATTAGAAGCGATAAAGTAACAAGATGTGTATCCGTAGATGGGCAGGGCTTTTCTCAAGAATTTATTGACAAATATGGTCCACAGATAGAAGCAAATGCAAATAAAATTACAAGCTATTCATTATCTACGGATTTTGTCCATATTTTAATGTACACTATTCCAGGAATTAAAATACACTATGTTAATGGTGGAAGTGATGTTGGAAATACAGCCGAAAATCATAGCCCGGACGCATTGTTTGAGTATTATCAGGATAACAATGGAGAATGGCATGTAGAAGTTAATGGAGACGGCAACGCATATTTAGATTATTCAGCGGAAGATGCTTCAATGACAATGCTTCATGAATTTACTACCTTTGTATTGAATAATATGAGTGGCGAGGATAAATACAAAACGGTTGCATTTTTATCAGGACTTTTAAGTGGTCTTTTTAGCGATAATTGGAACACAGAACAAATTATTGATTATATTAAAAATAATAAGGATGCGGCCACTACTGTAATAGCTTACTTATTAAAATATATAAAACTCAATAATTTAAATGTTGATGATGCAATTGCTTTAATCAAAGCTCTAGGTCTTTATGATGCAATAGAACCGTTTTTAGATTCAGATATTTTGAATGTTTTAGGAATACATGTAACTGGTGATGATGCCGTGAGAGCTGTTTGGGAAATAATCATAAATAATATAACGGATGGAGAAAATGATCCGCTTATTCAATGGTTGTTGAAAAAACTGGGAGAAAAAGCCGGATTTGATATTTCAGGTTTTTGGACGGAGGTAGAGTCGAAATATGAAAAGTTAGAGCATGTTAAAAACAATAAAAAAGAGGCCAAGATTAAAAAAATTGATTATTCTAACAATGCATATTCAGTAATTATTAGTGCAATTAATTCATTCGATACTAAACAATTGCCGGAAGTATCGACATGGAATAGATTTTCCTACGCAGATTGGTTCGGTAAGATACTTGTTAATGTTGTAATTAAATGCATCAATCGTTATGCAAGTACAATACATGAAATAAACGCTGAATGGAAAAAGAAAGCTAATGAAGCATTTAACGACATAAGGCAAATAGATTCGCAGTATGCAAATAAAATTAATAAATCAAATAAAGCATTGAACCGTCTTATTGTTCAAATGAAATCTGGAATATAATTACAAAAACAAGTAAAATAGTTGTAAATGCAAGTAAAATTGCTTACATAAAAACATTATGAAAGGAGTGAAAGCGAATGGCTAATCAGATTAGGATGACCCCTGATTCAATGAGAGCTCGTGCTGCTGAATATTCAGCAGAAGGACAGAAGCTTGAGGAGATCATTAAGAAAATGGACACTCTTCTTGGTCAACTTCAGAGCGAATGGGAAGGTGCTGCAAGCGAATCCTACGCAACAAGATATGATCAGTTGAAACCCGGATTTGTAAAAGCAAGAAATTTGATTGAAGAAATTTCTACTGCACTTAAAAGCACAGCAAATATTGTTGAGGAAACCGATACAAATATTGCTAATCAGTTTAGAGGCTAATAAAAAAACCCGGCGGCAAGGGATACTTGCTGTCGGGTGCTTTTTTGCAATTTAATAAAATTTTAGGCATAAAAAACCACCTGTCCTTTAAACGATTGAAAAACAGGTGGTTAATTTTTGTTTTTATGCAGTTTCGGCCTGGGCGGCGGCTTCTTTTTCCGCTTTTCTTTGGGCACGCTTTTTCTTTGCCTTATAGCCCAGCAGTTTGTCAAGATGCTCCTGCGGTGTGGAATATGCGCCCAGGGTAATTGGTGCTGTGCCGTAAATTCCGTGGAAATCGGAACCGCCGGTCATCAGTAGCTTCTTACTCTTGCATATATCCTGAAGCTGTTTTGTCTGCATTTCGTCGTTGGAGGGGTGCCATACTTCAATTCCGTCAAGTCCCATTTCAACATACTTGTCAATTTCGTCAAAATTGTCAAAAAATCCGGGATGTGCCAGCACGGCAATACCGCCGGCACCGTGAATTTCCGTAATAACCTCCTCAACTGTGGGGTATTTGGTGGGAGCGAGAACATTTGACTCGCTTTCGGGGCTGAACAGTGTATCAAACAGTTCGCCGAAAATTTTATCAGTATAGCCTGCGTCCATAAGCGCATGCATAATATGCTGCTTGTAAAGATTTGTGGAGCCGCTGGCGTGAGAAATGATAAATTCGCTTGTTATGGGAAATCTTGACGCTACCTTAAGCATCATAATCTGACCGGCACGCTTTCTTGCTACCGAGGTTCTGCGGCAAATGCCCTCAAGCCTGTCCGGTGCGTCAGCAAGATATGCGAGAATGTGTACCTTCTTTCCGGCGTCGCTGTCAAAGGATGACAGCTCAACTCCCGGGATAACCGTTACGCCGTAGCGCTTTCCTATTACCTGACCTCTTACCGTTCCTGCTATACAATCGTGATCTGTTATGGCAATGGTGTCAATTCCGCTCTTTTGCGCTATTACTATTAAATCTTCTATTCCTACTGAGCCGTCGCTCAATTTTGTATGACAATGTAAGTCCGCTGCCATAAAAATCTCCTTCCGAGTAAAAATTAGTATATTGTGCCAAAATACTCTATTTATAATATAACACAAAAAAAAGTCAACTGCAAGACAAAATGCCAAAAATATCAATCAAAAACGGCTTAAAATGCGGTTTAATCGGCTCACAGGCAAACCCACTACATTAAAATAGTCGCCGTCTATTTTTTCCACCAGCAGAGAGCCGTATCCCTGTATGCCGTATGCCCCTGCCTTGTCCTTGTATTCTCCTGTATTAAGATAGTTTTTTATGTCGCTTTCGCTGAGCTCAAAAAACGTAACCTTTGTTTCGCAGTAAAAGGACTCCCGTTTTTCACCGTTAATAACCGTTACGCCTGTAAAAACACTGTGCTCTCGTCCGCTAAGGAAGGACAGCATTTCTTCTGCGTCCTTTTCGTCCTTAGGCTTGCCTAAAATTACGCCGTCGGCGGATACCACCGTATCTGCGCCGATTACAGTTTCACCGCTGTCCTTAAAGGGCAGTGCTTTTATTTTTGACAAATACAAAACTGCCTCGCTTGGAGTAATTTCCTCAGGCAGAGCTTCGTCAACCTCTGCGCTCATCACCTTAAAATCATCTGTAATATATTTTAAAAGCTCCTGTCTTCTGGGGCTTTTTGATGCAAGTATCATATCAAATTCCTCTCAGGATAACGATAAATAGTGGTACAGATTATTACCGTTACCCTATTCAGTATAAATGGGGGAGGTGACGGCGAGAATTTTCTTTTCTCCGTTTACAGTGCCCCAAAGCTCGCCTCTGTACCAGTGATTACGCTCCAAATCAATACGCACGTGACGTTCCGTTACGGCAGTTTCCATAACGCACCTTCCGCCGTTGGTAATCACTTTAATTGTGGTGTGCTCCACCTGTTCTCCGCCGCTGTTTTTCTGCCTTGAATGAAGGTCGGTGAAAAAGCTGAAAACAGACAGCCCTTTTCGCATAGTTTCGCCAAGGTTATAGGTTTTGCCCTTTTGATGAACACGGAAAAAGAATTTTGCGCCTGTTGACGCTACGGTTTTGCCCATTCGGATTGCTCTGATTGCACTGTCCTGATTAATTTCTCCGTCAATGTCAAGATATGTACAGCCGAAATGGCCGTGACTTTCATTTCTGTGCCAGTCCCTGCCGTAAACGGCGGCAATTCGGTATCCTTTGTCCAGCAGGGAGGTCCACATTGCCATTGCCTTATCATTTTCGTAATTGTCAAAGGCAAAGGCACCGTGCCAAATCTCAATATAATCAACGGCTCGCCAATTTTTTACATTAAATTCCCATCTGCCTCCGGTGCACATGGGCGAGCCTAATTGATACGGATGAGCTATGCCTACAACGGCTCCGCTTTCCTTTGCCTGTGCGATTTTTTTATCAATATTGTCGGGCACGGCGTCACGCCAGTCAACATATTTTTTCGCACCGAGCACAAGCATGTGACCGTAATATGTAGTCCATTCAATGCCACGGATTGACGGCGTAATGCTGTCGTCAAGCTCGTCATAGCCTGAGGTTGTGTTGTGGTCGGTTAATGCAATCAGTGCCAAATGGTCCTCTCTCGCATTTTCAAGCAGCTCTTTTACTGTAAAGCTGCCATCGCTGTGTACCGTGTGGCAGTGAAGCTCGCAGGGAAGATAACTCATAGCTGAACCCCCTCAATTTCAATTTTATATTCAATATCACAACCGGCATAGTGCACATTCAGCACAGCACGCCAGCCGCCGCTTTCAACGGGACGGTTTATAATACCCGGTGTGCTGTTTTTGGAGGAAATAATAATTTCCTGAATATTAGGCTGTCTGTGGCAGGCGCCTCTGTATCTGCCGTTTTCGTCAAAGGAAAGGGTAACAAGATTGTTTACCGGCAGAAAGGCGGAGGCGTTAATATTGTCAGCAGAGTATTTTTTCAAAGCGGTTGAAACAGCCTGTTCGGCGGTAATTCTGTCCTCAACCGTTTTGGGCGAATACGAATATTTAATTTTGATTATATCGGTATTTTCGTCCACATTAAAATCAAGGGCAATATCAGTCTTGTCCTGTTTCGGCGTAATTATACCTGTTTTTGACAGTAAAATCATAAAATCAATCCTTGAAAAATATTAAATATTATATTAATGTAATATAATATTTAATTATATCATTTATATAGTCATCTTGGCAATTGAATATATTATACAAAAATGGTATAATCTTTTTGGTGATAATAATGAATATAAATCCTAAAAAATGGATGAGTGAAATTGATGACGGTGCAAATCTTTTTGCACTGAATATTCCCGGCACCCACGACTGCGTTACAAAATATGTTCAGTTTTCGCATATTTCAAGATGTCAGGACAAAAATATATATGAGCAGCTTAATATGGGCGTTCGTGCGCTTGATATAAGAGTGGGCGCAAAAAACGACCGTCTTGTTATGCTCCACGGCATTGCCAAGGCATTTGATACGCCTAACAAATTGGGACGTCAGATGGATATGGACAGCGTGCTTTCTCAGTGCTATAAATTCCTTGACGAAAATCCCGGCGAGTGTATTATTTTTCAGTTTAAAAATGACTCGGGCAAGCAGATGGAGCAATGCTTTAATAATCTGTTCTACACATATATCGGTAAAAATCCGAAATACTGGTACTGCGAAAATAAAATTCCCGCTTTAAGTGAGGCACGTGGAAAAATCGTTCTTATAAGACGGTGCGCTATGGACGCCTCCAACAGTGAATTTACAAGTCATAATACAGGCATAGATTTTTCACGCTGGGTTGAGCAGGATACGGCATTGCCCGAGGCACTTACCCTTGATACAAGGTCTGCCGACGGCGCAAAATTTATTGTTCAGGACAGATTTAAGTATAAACCCGAGCCTCGCTGGAACGAGTGCGTTAAGCCTTTTTTAGATAAGCGCACAGCCTTTGACGGCACCTACGTAATATGCTATCTTTCTACCGCAGGAGGACTTAAAGGACCTTACAACAACGCCGTTTACATAAATCAAAAATTCCTTGAGTACAGTCTTGATAAAAACAATTATTACGGAACAATTTATCTTGACTTTCCTACGGATGAATTGATTGAAAAAATTGTTTCTCTCAATTTTTAGTCTAATATCTTAGGGTGATAAAATGGCGCAAAATATGCTGATTGGTCAGTCCGGCGGACCCACCGCCGTAATTAATTCAAGCCTTGCAGGAGCAATGCAGTATGCGTTTTCCCGTGACGAAATTGATACGGTTTACGGTATGATAAACGGTATAACAGGGCTTCTAAACGATAATCTAATTAATCTTAACGATGTGTTTAAGGCGCATCCGTCAAAAATCAACAGGCTTAAGCTGACCCCGGCAATGTATCTCGGCTCCTGCCGTTACAAGCTTTCCGCCGACGGTGACGAGTTTGAAGGGATAGTCAAACAGCTTGAAAAATATGATATAAAATATTTTGTTTATATCGGCGGCAACGATTCAATGGACACCGTGCAGAAGCTTTATGAATACACAAAAAAGCACCATATTGATGTGAAGGTAGCAGGCATACCGAAAACCGTTGACAATGATTTGTGCGGAATTGACCATTCTCCCGGCTTCGGCAGTGCGGCAAAATATGTTGCCACAGCGGTGAGAAATGTATCCTACGACACCAGCATTTACAGCGTTAAAAGCGTTCATATTATTGAAACAATGGGCAGAAACGCAGGCTGGCTGACGGCGGCTTCGGCACTGGCTCGTGATAAATACGAAATTGCGCCACACCTTATATATTTGCCGGAAATTCCGTTTTCCGTTGACGGATTTATTGACGATTTGCAGGAAAAGCTCAGGCAGTACAACTCGGTTATTGCAGTTGTCAGCGAGGGCATCAGGGATGAAGGCGGTGAATATTACAGTACCCGTGGTGAGGAAAAGGACCTTTTCGGTCATGCACCTTTGAGCGGATGCAGTGCTTATCTGCGTGATATTGTAACTCAGCGTATCGGCTGTAAGGTGCGTGCTCTTGAGCTGAGCGTTCTTCAGCGCAGCGGCGGCCACGCAACCTCCCTGACAGATGTGGAGGAGGCGTTTAATTTAGGCGTAACGGCGGTAAAGGCGGTTTTGCAGGGTGAAACAGGTGTGTTTTCCACCCTTAAACGCACTTCAAATCTTCCCTATACCGTGGAATACGGTACGGACAATGTATCTGTTATTGCAAATGCGGAAAAGCTTGTTCCCCGTGAGTGGATAAACGAAAGAGGCAATGACGTTACAGAAGAGATGATTGAGTATTTAACTCCGCTGATTGAGGGCGTTCCCCAAACGCCGTACCGTAACGGACTGCCCGACTATATTGATATTGCACACCTTGATATAAATAAGCAAAATTACTCAGACCAATGACAAACCGGCACAGATGTTTTCCGTGCCGGTTAATATTTATTCAATGAAAAAATCCTTTAAAATTTTTGCTATAAATTCACTTTGCGAAACGTAATCGCCGTGATTTCTGCCTTTAAAAATCATCAGCCTTGAATTTTCAATGCTGTCTGCAATAAGGCGTGTTTCATCTTCACGCACAATATCAAATTGACCTGCCGTAACAAGCGTTTCACATTTGATTGAATTAAGCTGACGGGGAGTAATGCAAGGCTCCTTGGTCATCATTTTTGTTCTGCCGTCACGGGTTAAAAGCGCCGACATTTTCATACCTAAAAGCACCTGCGGCTTAAGACCCTTTACCGTTATGTTGGCACCGGATACCGCTAATTTTGAAAAGGCGTTTTCCTTTTTTACTGCGCACATAAGTCCTATTATACCGCCGTCGGAAAAGCCGTAGAAATAAGGCCTTTCAAGACCTTCCTCCTCAATAAGATTCAGAATGTCGTCAGCCATGTCGCTGTAATGAAATTCCTTAACCCCGTCGCTTTTGCCGTGGCCTCGGCTGTCAATTAGATACAGAGTAAAATCCTTTTGCAAAACAGGTACAACGCCGTCAAAAATATGATGATTTCCCTTGTTGCCGTGAAGCATTATCAGCGGTTTTCCGCTGCCTGTTTTTTCAAAATATAACTTAGGCTGTCTTTTTGTGTACATTGATTTTTCCTAAAAATTATTTATCCTGCTCTTTTTGAAGCTCAGCCTTGCCCTCCGGTGTGTCACGCCAATACTGAGTGAAGGGATGAAACCTCTCCTTCTCCTCCCAAATCTCCTTAGCCTTCGGTGCCCATTTTGCAGCGTAATCGTCACATTTTGAGCAAAGCTCCTCTGCGCTTTCCTCTTTTATAAGGTTAGTGGATTTTGCACCGCTTGCTTTAACAATATGGCGAAGTGCCTGGGGATTTTCCAGCATAGGACAGGGACGAAGCATATTGTCATTAAAGGGTTGACCCTTGTAATACTCGTGAAACAAGGGAGAACGCAGACACTCCAGCACCGATTTTTCACGGATGTTGGAATCGCTGTAATGAATGAATACGCAAGGCTCCACATCACCCTCGCTATTGATATGAAAATAGTTTCTTCCACCTGCAATACAACCGCCTACAAACTCTGCGTCATTCTGAAAATCAACGGTAAATATGGGCTTTCCTTTATATTTATCACGCTTGTCACGTATTGCACGGAAAACGTGTTCTCTCTGCTCCGGTGACAAAAGCAGGCTTGTATCTGCGTCGGAGCCAACAGGCATATAATGAAAATACCAGGCAAATTTTGCACCGTTTTCAATTTCCATATCGTAAAACTCGTCGGAGGTTACCGCCTCGTAATTCTTTGCCGTGTAGCATACGGAGGTGCCGAAAAGACATTTGTGCTTTTTCAGCAGGCGCATAGCCTCAAGGGTTTTTTCGTAAGCACCTTCGCCTCGGCGTGCGTCGTTTGTTTCCTCACTGCCCTCAATAGACAGTGCCAGCGCAATATTGCCGGCTTTTTTCATATCACGGCAAAAATCGTCATCCACAAGGGTGCCGTTGGTAAAGGCAAGGAAAATACAATCCCTGTTTTCGCTGACAAGAGTGAGAATATCCTTCTTTCTTATAAGCGGTTCACCGCCGGTAAACATAAAGAAATGGGTGCCCAACTCCTTGGACTCTCTGACAACCTTGCGCATATCGTCAAGGGAAAGGTTTGAGTGATGGCCGTATTCAGCCGCCCAGCATCCCTTGCATTTAAGGTTGCAGGCAGAGGTGGGGTCCATCAGCACAACCCAAGGAATGTTGCATTTTAATTTTTCCCTGTTACTTCTGAGGGTTGAGGTGCCCACGTATCCTGCATCAACGGCAAAGGTAAGTGCAACAGAGGTAAATACGTCCCTGTCAATATCCTTAAGACCGTTGAAAAGATAGTCGTGCCAAATATTTTCTTTGTTTGAAATAATGTCAATAGGCGTTGTAAAGGTGCTTGCCGGGTACATTTTCCCTGCCGCAATTTTTGCCGTCTTTACAAGACGTAGCATATTGCGCTCGGGATTTTTGTACATATATTTTAACAGCACAGAGCCTATTTTGTGCAGAGTTGAACTGCTTAATTTCGCCATTTGTTTTTTCCTCATTTCTATGATTTACATAGCTTCGGGTGCATCAATTTTCAGCATTGTAAGAATGTTGTGTATAGTTTCTTTAACCGCTCTGCAAAGGAACAGACGTGCCTGCATAAGACCTTCATCCTCCACCATAACACGGCAGGCGTTGTAAAATTTGTGGAACAATGTCGCCAGGTCAATTACATAGTGGGTGATTTTTGCAGGGTCGTATTGCTTTGCGGCGGAAATAATCTCGTCTGTAAGAGAGGCAAGGTGGCTTATAAGCTCTCTTTCCTCCGGCGCATCCAGCAAAAGAAGCTCCTTTGCGTCGGGAGTTCTCAGAGTTACGCCATCGCCCAGTGCTTTTTTAATTATTGAGCAAATTCTCGCATGGGCATACTGAACGTAATAAACCGGATTGTCGCTTGACTTTTTAGCCGCCAGCTCCAAATCAAAATCAAAGTGAGAGTTCGGCTCACGCAGATTGAAGAAAAATCTTGCCGCATCAATGGGCACCTCGTCAAGCAGAGTGTTAAGGGTTATTGCCTTGCCGGAACGCTTTGACAGCTTAATGGTTTCGCCGTCCCGAACAAGACGCACCATCTGCATAATTACAATGTCAAGCCTGTCTGCGTCAATGCCTAAAGCGGTAAGCGCCGCCTTCATTCTCGGCACGTAGCCGTGATGGTCTGCGCCCAGCACATCTATCGCCTTGTCATACCCTCTTGTAACAAGCTTGTTATAGTGGTAAGCAATATCCGGTACAATGTAGGTGGGTAAGCCGTTGGCACGTATAAGCACAATGTCCTTGTCGTTGCCGAATTGACTTGCCTTAAACCATAATGCGCCGTCCTGCTCGTAGGTTACGCCCTTTTCTTTAAGAGCGTCAATTACCGCTTTAACAGAGCCGTCGTTGTGAAGGGTTGACTCCTTAAACCATTTGTCATATACAATTCTGTATTTTTTCAAATCGCTTTCAAGACCTGCAATGTTTTGGGGCAGAGCAAAGTCAACAAGGGCGGCCTTGCGCTCCTCGCTGTCGGACTCGGCGTATTTGTCGCCGTACTGCTCTTTAAAATTGCGGGCGTGCTGCGTAATATCCTCGCCGTGATAGGCGTCCTCGGGCATTTCAATATCCTTACCGCAAAGCTGAAGATACCTTACTTCAAGGGAAAATGCAAATTTTGCAATCTGGTTTCCTGCGTCGTTTACGTAAAATTCCCTTTGAACATCATATCCTGCCGCATCAAGCACGCTGGCAAGACAGTCGCCTATGGCTCCGCCTCTTGCGTTGCCGATATGCATAGGACCTGTGGGGTTTGCCGATACAAATTCAACAAGCACGCGCTTGCCCTCGCCGTAATCGGATTTGCCGTAATTTTCGCCTTTTTCAACCACGTCAAGCAGTATTTGAGAATAGTATTCACCGCTCAGGTAAAAATTAATAAATCCCGGACCTGCAATTTCGGCACGCTCAATAAATGTGCCCTCTAAATCAAGGTTGTTCACAATGCTTTCGGCAATCATTTTCGGTGCTTTGTGATAAAGTCTTGCACCTGCCATGGCAATGTTTGTGGAAAAGTCGCCGTTTTTCTTGTCGGCAGGCTTTTCAATTATAAAATCGGGAACATCGCTTACGGGCAGCTCGCCGTTTTCTGCGGCGGCTTTAACCGCCTGAATAATTTTCTGCTTTAAGGATTCCTCTGTTTGCTTTACTATTTGTGACATTTATTATCTCCTGTGCTTTATCTTCTATGAGCTTTATACAATACCGTTATCCTATTCGGTAGTCAATTCTAACCTCGTTTTGTGAGGTCAGAGAGCCGTTTACGTCAATATCGTAGCCGAAATTAAATGCGCCCTCTTCGCTTCCGGGGCTGTTTTCAATGGCTTTGCCGTAAATGCCCATCATTATATCGCCGTAAGGTGTGCCGTACTGACACAAATTACGCTTGCCTTTTTCAATTATCAATAACGAGCTTTGCTCACCGCTTCGTATCATGTGCACCGTGTTTTCATCCTTAAAAACCTTTACGGTAACGTGAATGGGTGCTTCGGGAGGCTCCTGCTCCTCGCTGTACCGTATGATAAATTTATCCTCGGTTTCCTCAACGGTGCCCACCGTAGTCAGCTCAATTTTATCGTTCATATCGTCAAGGCGTTGTCTGCCTGTTATTGTTAATACCGCTTTGCTGTTCATCACTTTTTACCCTAAAACCGTATATACGTGTTCTATATCTTTCCTCCGCGGTCCATTGCGTATTCAATAAGCTTATCAATCAAATCCTTGTAGCTGATTCCCACTGCTTCAAAAAGCTTGGGATACATACTTATCGGCGTCTGACCGGGAATTGTGTTTATCTCATTTAATAAAACTCTGCCGTCCTCGGCTACGAAGAAATCGCATCTGCTCATTCCCTCACAGCCCAATGCCTTGTAGGCTCTCAATGCGGCGGTGCGTACCTCGTTGCGCTTTTCCTCACTTATTAAAGCAGGAATGTGAAGCTGTGACTGAGGATTGTTGTATTTTGAATCAAAATCGTAAAACTCCGCTGCGGATACAATCTGTCCCACTTCGCCGGCAACCGGTTCCTCGTTACCCATAACGGCGCACTCCACCTCGCAGCCCTTGATAAATTCCTCAAGCACCGCTTTTTTATCTTCTTTAAGGGCGGTTATAATGCCCTGCTCAAGCTCCCTTCGGTCGTGTGCCTTTGATATTCCTACCGAGGAGCCTGCGTTGGCAGGCTTTACAAAAATCGGATAGCCTAAAGCCTTTTCAGCTTTGTCAAGACAATCCTGCATATCCTTTTCAAATTCGTATTTTGTAACGGAAAGCCATTTTGCCTGGTCAATACCGAAGGCGTCGGCAACGGCGTTGGTTACCGCCTTATCCATACAGGCACCCGAGGATGTGGCGTCACAGCCTACAAAGGGTATCTGCGCCAGCTGTAAAAGTCCCTGAACGGTGCCGTCCTCGCCGTTTTTACCGTGAAGAACGGGGAACACACAGTCAAGCTTAATTATTTCACCGTCTTGAGTTACGGCTCCGCCTACTGTGGGGTCGGGAACAATATATGCTTTTTTAAGGCTATTTGACTGAAGCCATTTGTCGCCGGGCAATAGCTCCACGCTGTCATCGTATAAATACCACTGTCCGTCCTTTGTAATTCCGAACAGTATTAAATTGTACTTTTCCTTATCAATATTGGAAATTATACCCTTTGCACTTATACAGCTTATGTCGTGCTCCGAAGAGGCTCCGCCGAAGAGTATTCCCAGATTTAATTTATCCATTTAGCCGCCACCTTACAAAATAGTTAATATATTGTAGCATATTCTTTTACCAATATCAACATTACTTTTTTATATTAATTTATTTAATTACTCGTATCTGTATTGTTGTTCAATTTATTTTAACAAAATAATTAGTGACAAAAGCCGTTGATGGTGTTATAATAAACCGAATGTATTGAAAGGAATTTTATGTATGGAAATAATTGACGCTTTCAGAATTATAGAAAAAACTCTTTATGATACCAATAACGAGCTGGGCTTTTCAAAAAAAGCCGGTGACGACAATTCGTTGGTTTTCGGCGGCGAAAAAGGCGTTTACCGTGTGATTTTTGATGCAAAGAGCAATATTATTAGCTTTGAGTGCGCTTACGAGGATAAGGGCGCAGATACAGAATTTAACACAATTTCAAAGAGCCTTTTTGAGCCGGAGGCTTCCGAGGACAAGGACGCTAAATCGCTTGCAAATGAGGTGAGCGATGAGATTGCGTCTCTTTTCAAAAAGAAAAAGAAGGTTGACCTTGAAAAGGTAAAAATGCCCAAGGCTGTATCAAGAACAAAGGCTAAAAACGGTCTTATCAGCTATGACTGCGACTCTCTCGCAAACCGTTTCGGCACTCTTTACCCCGAATTTAAAAACGAAATTAAAAAGAATGTTGCCGCCTACGGAGAATTTCTGCCGGAAACATTCTTTGTGGAATACGGCACACCGAAGGTGCTTGATGTTATCAAAAACGGAACTCCTGCCGAGCAGAAAAAGCTGTTCAAAATGCTGGGCGAGGTATATGAGGACGGCACCAACGAGGTGCAGGATGTTATCGGTGTAACCATCCTCGGCGAAATGAAAAACGACCCCGAGATGATGGCTGTTGCGGATAAGTATATGACCGAATATATGGCAGGTCCCGTACACGAAATAAACAAGCTTACCGCTAAAAATAACCGATGGACAAAGAAGCTGAAAAATCCGCCTGCATACAAGCCTAAGAAGAACAGAAACGTGTTCACGGCGGCAAATCAGCTTTCGGGAAATTAAATTAATAAGCAAGAGGGGAAGTTAAGCTATGAAAAAGGATTTTCGCAATGCCGCAATCATATTGCCGGCTATACTGACGGTTATCCTTTTCATAGCTTTTTTTGTTTGTATGTCCGTGACGGATAATTACATTCCTTTCTCCGACGGAGAAGCCGTGGCTTCCTTTGACAGTGCGATAAGCAATAAAGAGGCGTACAGCGACAATAGTCTGTGCGGCAGTATATCCTACGGCAAAGCTGAAACGGACATAATATACAACGCAGATTATTCAAATATGAACGGCAGTGCTTCGCTTATTCCGGACGGTGCAAAGCCCGGTGAAACAGGATGCGTTTATATAAAAATGCTCCCATCGGACATTAAGCCCTTTGCAAAAGCTTCCAGCGGGAAAAGTGTTACTGTCACCGCACAGAATAAAAAGTATGTTTACACTTATGCCTATAAATTTACAAGCAAAAGCGAGTATAAAATCACAAGCGAAAATCCCGATATATCAAAGGCGATGATTATTTATTCCCTTACTCCGAAGGGCGTAGGCATTTCCGATGATTATACCGCTTATGTGTTTGAACTGCAGGGAGGCTCAAATGGAACTTAGACAAACGAGAAGAATTATATCCTCCCTGTTATCCTTTGTGATTGCGATGTGCGTTGCCGTTTCCGTGTTTTCCGTATGTGCGGCGGCAACGGTTACCAACAAAAATTATGCGGTAAAGCATTTTGTAACGGATGAGCTTGTGGCGGAATGTGACCGTCAGTTAAGCAAAAAATTTGCGTCCCTGGCAAACGAAAGTCAGATACCGGCAAGAGTTTTTGAAACCGTTAAAGATAATGTAAGCACAAGAACATCGCTTCAGCAGGGCGTTTTGATATATTATTCCGATGAGGAAATACAGAACGATACAATCTCACGGGCTGATTATTTCTATAAGCTTTGCGTGGAATACCTTGAGGGCAATCATATTAAATATGATAAAAAGAGTATTGAACGTACTGCTCAAAAGGCGGCAGATATTTACCGTGAAACCGTAAATATGAAATGCTCCGATGAGCTTCATCAGCTTATAGACTCCGCAGGAAGCACCGCCGCAAAGGTGTCCTCTGCTTCGCTGGCATTTATTGTTATATCAATGATTATGATGTCGCTTATATATAATGATATGATGAAGGCTTATACCTATATGGCAGGGGCGTTTTCCGCAGGCTCTGCCTCCTCCCTGCTGTTTTGTCTGTTTGCGCTTATCACGGAAAAGCACAATGTAATTTCAATACAGCCAAAGGCGCATTACGATGCCCTGTGCTCGCTTTTCGGCAGCAGTCTGATTGTGACGATAGTTATATCCGCCGTGCTTTTGGCGGTGTCGCTGGGTTGTACGGTTATTATAAAAAGAACCGGCGAAAAGCGTGCAGGAAACAGCCTAAGCAAATATATGAACGGTATGTAAAAGCAGATTGAGTTAATTTCTCAATCCGCTTTTGTTATTATTCACAAAAAAATATTAATATTCTTGTAAAATATATTGATTTTGCCGTATTTTAGTGTTATTGTGAAGATGGTCAGATTTATCATTAAGAGAGGGTGTATTTTATGAATGAATATATTGAAAATGTAATTCGTACGGTGGAAAGACGTGACAGTGCAAAGCCCGAGTACATACAGTGCGTTAAAGAGGTGTTTCGTTCTCTTGAAAGGGTAATTGAACAGCATCCCGAGTATGTGGAGGATGATTTGCTTACTCGTATGGCGGAGCCTGACAGGCTTATAACCTTTCGTGTTGCCTGGGTTGATGACGCAGGAAAAACACAGATTAACCGGGGTTATCGTGTGCAGTTTAATTCAAGCATCGGTCCTTATAAAGGCGGTCTGCGCTTTCATCCCAGTGTAAATTCATCAATTATGTATTTCTTAGGCTTTGAGCAGACCTTTAAAAATTCCCTTACCGGTTTGCCTATGGGTGGAGCCAAGGGCGGCTCTGATTTTGACCCGAGAGGCAGGAGCAAGGGCGAGGTAATGCGTTTTTGTCAGGCGTTTATGACGGAGCTTTACCGCCATATCGGACCCAGCGTTGACGTGCCTGCCGGTGATATCGGTGTAGGCTCAAGGGAAATCGGATTTTTGTTCGGTCAGTATAAGCGTATTGCCGACGCCTTTGAAAACGGTGTTATTACAGGCAAGGGCTTGTCCTACGGCGGTTCCCTTATCCGTCCCGAAGCCACTGGATACGGTGCGGTTTATTATACCTGCGAGGTGTTTAAGCATCAAAATGACGACATAAAGGGAAAAACCTTTGCTATTTCCGGCTTTGGTAATGTTGCTTGGGGTGCCTGCAAAAAAATTGCAGAGCTTGGCGGTATTCCTGTTACAATATCCGGTCCTGACGGATATATTTATGATAAGGACGGAATTGTGACTGACGAAAAAATCAGTTATCTTCTTGAAATGAGAGCCTCCGGCAGAGACCGCTGTCAGGATTATGCCGACAAATTCGGCGTTCCTTTCTTTGCAGGTCAAAAGCCCTGGGGCGTTAAGGTTGACGTGGCAATGCCCTGTGCAACCCAGAATGAAATCGGAATTGCCGAGGCAAAGCAGATTGTTGCCAACGGCACTAAATATTATATTGAGGTTGCAAATATGCCCACCACCGAGGAGGCGCTTAATTTCCTCATGGATGCCGACGGTGTGCTTGTGGCTCCGTCAAAGGCGGTTAACGCAGGCGGCGTATGTGTGTCCGGCCTTGAAATGAGCCAAAATAGCCAGCGTTTGTCCTGGACGGCAGAGGAGGTTGACACAAAGCTTCATAACGCTATGATTGCTATTCACAAAAATTCCGTTGCCGCCGCAGAAAAGTACGGCTTGGGATATAACCTTGTTGCCGGCGCAAATATTGCAGGCTTTGAAAAGGTAGCCGAGGCAATGATGGAGCAGGGTATCTATTAAAATATAGAAAAAAACAGTGCTCTTTGGCACTGTTGACAAATTTAATAACCTATGATAATATAAAAACAGATAAGGAGCTTGCCGATAGACGGTTAGCCCTTAGTTATGGTAAAAGATAACCGCTAACTTTGGAAGGGTTCGGCGGTTATTTTTTTTATTGCTAATATTAATGACAAAATAAGTACAAGCGTAATTATTGTTGCATATTCCATCAGCATCACCCCCTAACATATTTTAGAGGGCAGTGCCCCCTAAAAGTCAGAGGACTAACCGCCTACCGTTACTGGTAGTTTTCCTTATCCGATAAAATTATATAATATGTTAACAATCACTGTCAATACGCTTTTCTATTTCAATTACAATATCGCTCATTTTTACATCAAGAGCGTTTGCAATTCTGTACAGGGTTTCTAAAGTAGGCTTGCGCTCTCCCCGTTCAATAGCCGACAGATGCGTTCTGCCTATGTCGGCAAGTCCGCTTAAAACCTCCTGTGACACACCTTTTTGCTTTCGCATATCCGCTATTACTACGCCTACTGTTTTGGCATTTAGTGTTGGTATAAACATCAGCACCACCTCAGTTATAGTGTATGCGAATTTTTACAATAAAATGAATACATATGTTGACAAACAGAATACTTATGTGTTAATATTAAGCTATAATTAAAGAGGAGGTTTGCAAAATGGCAGACGAAAACAACAATCAAAATCAACAACAGTACAATATGCCCCCGCAGTACAATCAGCAGCAGTACGCTCAACCGCCCCAAAAGCCCAAAAAACCTATTTATAAAAAATGGTGGTTTTGGTTAATAATTGTATTTGTATTAATAATTATTATTTCTGCGGTGTCAGGCGGTGGTTCCGATAGTGACTCAAGCTCAGACGCATCTTCTAATACAACTGTTTCCGAAGAGATTACCGAAGAAGAAACCGAAACTACAACAGAAACAACTACCGTAACTACGACAGAAGAAACAACCGTTAGTAAGAAAAAATATAAAGAGCAATGTAAAAAGATTAACTACAAAGATTTAGCACGTAATCCGGATAATTATAAGGGTGAAAAAGTGAAATTTACCGGAGAGGTTATACAGGTTATTGAATCGTCCTGGGATAATTCCGTTGAATACCGAATTGCAGTATCTAAAGAGGACTGGGGATACAGTTCAGATGAAGTAGTATATGTGACATACGAAATGTCGGAAAACGAATCAAGAATTTTAGAAGATGATATTGTAACATTTTACGGTGAAGCAGATGGTCTTTGTACATATGAGTCTACGATGGGAGCTCAAATATCAATTCCGCAGGTAAATGCTGTTGTTATTGAATTAAAAGAGTAAAGCTCAATTTAAAGGCATCTTTTGAATTTATTTCACAAAGATGTCTTTAATTTTGTGCGATATTGTTAAAAAAATAACAATATTAGGTATATTTACACAAAGTTTTTGTGTAAATATTGACAAAAAAATGAATATCTATATAATAGTAGGTACACTTTTGAAAATTTATTAAAGAGAGGTAAACAATATGTCACGTGTTTATAACTTCAGCGCAGGACCTTCAACGCTTCCTGTAAAAGTGCTTGAGAAGGCAGGCGCAGAAATTCTTGATTACAAAGGAAGCGGCCAGTCTGTAATGGAAATGAGCCACCGCTCCAAAGTATTTGACGAGATCATCAAAGAGGCAGAGGCCCTTATGAGAGAGCTTTATAAGGTTCCCGATAATTATAAGGTTCTGTTCCTGCAGGGCGGTGCTTCTGCACAGTTTTCCGCAATTCCCCTTAACTTTATGAACGGTTCGGGCAAAGCGGATTATATTATCACAGGTCAGTGGGCAAAGAAAGCCTTTGCCGAGGCAAAAAAGTACGGCGACGTAGTTGCCGCCGCTTCTTCTGCGGATAAAACCTTCACTTATATTCCCAAAACAAAGCCGGAGGATTTCCGTGATGACGCAGATTATGTTTATATTTGTATGAACAATACTATTTACGGTACTGTATATAAAGAGCTTCCGCCGGTTGGCGACAAGGTTCTCATTGCCGATATATCCTCCTGTGCTCTGTCAGAGCCTTTGGATATCAGCAAATTCGGTATGGTTTATTTCGGTGCACAGAAGAATGTTGCCCCTGCCGGACTTGTTGTTGCAATTATCCGTGAGGATTTGCTGGGCAATGCAAGAGATATTACTCCCGTTATGATGGATTATAAGGTACAGGCTGACGCCGACTCACTTTATAATACACCTCCATGCTGGACTATTTATATCTGCAAGCTTGTTCTTGAATGGATTAAGGAGGAATTCGGCGGACTTGACGAAATGAAAGCCCACAACGAGAAAAAGGCAAAGATTCTCTATGATTTTCTTGATTCGTCAAATATGTTTAAGGGCACAGTTGTTCCCGAGGACCGTTCTCTTATGAATGTTCCCTTTGTTACCGATTCCGACGAGCTTAACGCTAAATTTATCAAGGAAGCGGCTGACGCAGGCTTTGTAAATCTTAAAGGCCACAGAACAGTAGGCGGTATGAGAGCGTCTATCTACAACGCAATGCCGATTGAAGGTGTTGAAAAGCTTGTAGAGTTTATGAAGGATTTTGAAAAAGCAAATTCATAAAAACCACAGTAACTTAGTTGAAAGTATAAGCTTTTCAACACACCGTTCTCCAAATTTTGATTTGGGAAAAACAGTCCGGGGGACTGTTTTGTAGAACGGTAATAGTCTGCGAGGTAGAGTTTATGAAGGATTTTGAAAAAGCAAATTCATAAAAACCACAGTAACTCAGTTTTTGTAGGGGAAGATATTATCTTCCCGAATTGGCGGGCGGCTGATGTACTACGCATTATAAGAATCCCTCAGTCTGCTACGCAGCCAGCTCCCTTTAACAAGGGAGCCAAATAGGTTAAATCAATAATTCACCAACAAACAATGAGAGAGGTCATTATATAATGTATAATATAAAAACACTTAATAAAATTTCAAATGTAGGTCTGTCAAAGTTTGACAAAACAAGATATGCCTACGGCGATGATATCGCAAATCCCGATGCAATTATGGTAAGGTCTGCTTCAATGCACGATATGGAGATGCCTAAATCTCTGCTTGCCATTGCAAGAGCCGGCGCCGGTACAAATAATATTCCTGTTGCCGACTGTGCCGCCAAGGGTATTGTTGTATTTAACACACCCGGCGCAAACGCAAATGCGGTAAAGGAGCTTGTAATTCTCGGTATGCTTTTGTCATCAAGAAAGGTTACAAAGGCTATTGACTGGTGCAAAACCATAAAGGACGAGGGCGACAACGTGGGCAAAACCGTTGAAAAGGGCAAATCTGCTTTTGCAGGCCCCGAAATTAAGGGCAAAACCCTTGTGGTTGTAGGTCTCGGTGCCATCGGTAGACTTGTTGCAGAGGCTGCTGTTGATTTGGGTATGAAGGTTATCGGCTACGACCCATATCTGCCTGAGGACGCACAGTTAAAGCAGGGAATAACCGTTAACAATAATCTTGAGGAGCTTTTCCCTGTTGCAGATTATATTACAATCCACGTTCCGCTTACGGATGATACAAAGTATATGATTAATGCTGATTCTATTGCAACAATGAAAAACAGCGTTCGTATTTTGAATTTCGCAAGAGGTGCTCTTGCAAACAGCGCAGACGTTGTTGAAGCACTTGAAAACGGCAGAATGGCTTGCTATGTAACAGATTTCCCCGACGCACAGCTTATCGGTGTTGACGGCGTTATCGCAATTCCTCATTTGGGTGCATCTACTCCCGAAAGCGAGGAAAACTGTGCCGCAATGGGCGCCAGCGAGCTGATTGATTTCCTTGAAAACGGCAATATCAAAAATTCGGTTAATATGCCTGCCGTTTCAATGGCAAAATCAGGCTCTGTGCGTGTAACCGTTATCCACAAAAACCAGCCTAATATGATTGCTACAATTACAGATACAATTTCCCGTGACGGCGTTAATATCGCCTCCTTCCAGGATAAGAACAAGGGCGAGTACGCATATTCAATCATTGACTGCGACTCCGACGTTTCTTCCTCTGTTGTAGGTGATATTGAGTCAATAGACGGCGTTGTAAAGGTAAGAGTAATTAAGTAATATCAGGTAAATAAAAGGGCTGCCTCACTAAAATTGTGAGACAGCCCTATTGATTTTTAAAAATTAAGACTTTTAAATTCATATATAATGTGGTACAATTATATATAATCTGTTTATAGCAAATCAAACCAAATGGAGGTTTTATGGCAAACGAAATCTATATTGGTGACAACTTAAGAGTAATGCAGGATGCTTCATTTGCAAATAAATATGAAAATTCAATAAAAATGATTTATATTGATCCTCCATATAATACTCAATATAATAAATGCTATAATGACCAATCACAAAGCGAGGATTGGGGCAATTATATGTTTGATAGACTTGCAATATCAAAGAAGTATTTAAAAGAGAACGGTGTAGTTTTTATAAGCATAGATGATAATGAATACGCAAACCTAAAAATAATTTGCGATAAAATATTCGGCAAAGATAATTTTGTAGGTACTTTTATTACTTTGCAAGCTCAGAGAAGCAATGCAAAACTTATTAACACAGTTCACGAATATATTTTGTGTTATGCAAAAAACAAAAGCAAATTACACAGGTTTGTAATTAAAAGAACTCAGCTTCCGGAAGATAAAAAAATGATTGAAAAATTAACTGCGGAAGTCAATAAGGTTCTTAAAACTTATGGATTAGAGGAAGCAAATAGATATTTAAAAAAGCTAATAAAAGATTATTGTTACAAATATAATATAACTTGGCTGAAGAATTATTCAAATGTAGATAAGGAAGGAAATATTTATTTCCCTGTTGATTTGTCCACTCCCGGAAAGCCAAGAAGTGTTAATATTGAATCAATAAACTTAAAGCTTGACCCATTACCTACAAGAGGCTGGTCAAGTGACAAAAGGTTTATTGATTTATACAATCAAAACAGGTTGTGTTTTAAGGATGGCAGACCATACGCAAAACATTATCTATATGAAGCAGAAGACAATGTGCCTTCTTTACTGCGCTTTTTTTCACGGCAAGGTACTAACGACTTGAAAAAATTGGGTTTGTCTAATTTATTTGATACACCTAAACCTGTTGAAATGCTAAAATTTTTAATAAGAATTTCGACTGAAGAAAATGATCGTGTAATGGATTTTTTTGCCGGTTCCGGTACTTTAGGACAAGCCGTGTATGAAATTAATCAGGAAGACGATAAACACTTGGAATATACGTTAATACAAATACCTGAAAAAGTTAATGATAAAAGCATAGTTTATCAAACTTGTAAAAAATTTAATATTATTCCTTCAGTAGATAATATATTAAAGTTTCGGCTTGAACGCTATCTGCAATTGAAAGGAAAAGAAATAGATTTTAAATGTTATGAAATTAATTGAGGAGAAAATTTATGCAAAATGCCAATTTGTCTTTGTTTAGAAAAGGTACGTTTACGCCAATAGATAACTGCTTTATGGTGGAAGGACAAGAGGTGCTTCAAAGAGTACAAGAAGTTCAGGTAAAATACAACAAAGAAGATACAGATACATTTATAAATGAGTTACGTGATTCTATTGCCGGTCATACATTAGGTTTTGATTTAGTAAACATTGAAAAACACGGATTTGACTGTAAAAAATCAAATATAGAAAATCTTTTTTTAGAAGTAAAATCCGTTTCTTTTGTAGCAAGTAAATGGACTGCGACATTTAATGATACAACTCTTGAAAAGGCGGAAGCTTTTAAAGATGAAAAAGTTTACTTGGCATTGGCGGTTTGGAAAGATGCCAGCGAACTATTATTTATTTGTTATGGTCAAAACGAAGAAATAGGTAATTTTTTAGAAAATAAAGTTAAGCGGTTTAAAGATGGTAATACGATAAGAAGCACACAGTCAATTTCTTTATCTGCCCTTGTTTTTACATACGGATTTAAGATTTTAGCGGTAAACAAAAGTGTTGAAGAAGTAAAAAATCTTTTACGACTAAAAAGCCGTACTTTCAATAAATTAAAAGACGATATGATTATATCATTAGAAGACTTTGAAGGTGTTTAATAAAATTTGAGGCTGCCTCACTAAAATTGTGAGACAGCCTCTTTTTTTATACCATATTTAAAAAATATTTATGCACCGATAAATCGTCGGTAAGCTCCGGATGAAATGCCGTGGCAAGAAATCTGCCCTGACGTGCCGCAACGATTTTTCCGTCAACAACGGCAAGGGGTTGGGCATCGCCGTGGACCTCACTTATGTAAGGTGCACGAATAAATACCATAGGAATTTTGCCGATTCCTTTAAATTCCTTAACGGTGTCAAAGCTACCCAGCTGTCTGCCGTAGGCGTTTCGCTTTGCCGTAATGTCCATAAGTTCCAACGGCTGTGCCTTCGGGTCGCCGGTTTCATTTGACATAAGTATAAGTCCTGCGCAGGTGCCGAAAACAGGTATGCCTGTGTCAATTATCTCAAGGATTTTTTCACGCATATCAAGGTCATTAAGCAGCTTGCTCATTACCGTGCTTTCGCCGCCGGGGATTATAAGTCCGTCAAAATGCTGACTTAAGTCGCTTTTTTGCCGCAATTCCACTGCGTCGGCACCCAGGGCACTGAGCATTTTTATGTGTTCTTCAAATGCCCCCTGTAATGCAAGTACGCCGATTTTCATATTACTGTCCACGCTCTTCCATAATTATTTTAATTTCGTTTTCGTTGATGCCTACCATTGCTTCGCCTAAATCCTCGCTTAATTCAGCAAGCATTTGAGGGTCGTTGTAGTTTGTAACCGCTTTAACTATTGATGCGGCTCTCTTTGCCGGGTCACCTGACTTGAATATACCCGAGCCAACAAAAACACCCTCTGCGCCCAACTGCATCATAAGTGCGGCGTCGGCAGGTGTTGCTACACCGCCTGCGGCAAAGTTTACAACAGGAAGCTTTCCGTTTTCGTGAACGTATTTGATAAGCTCAACAGGCACTCTGTATTCCTTAGCAGCCTCAAAAAGCTCATCCTCACGCAAGGACTGTACTCTGCGCATTTCGGCATTGATTTTTCTCATATGTCTTACGGCCTGAACAACGTCGCCTGTGCCCGGCTCGCCCTTTGTTCTAATCATTGACGCACCCTCGGCAATTCTTCTGAGCGCCTCACCCAAATCTCTCGCACCGCATACGAAAGGAACGTCAAATTTTGTTTTGTCAATATGATAAAGGTCGTCGGCAGGGGAAAGCACTTCGCTCTCGTCAATATAGTCAATCTCTATCGCCTGAAGAATCTGCGCCTCGGCAATGTGACCGATACGGCATTTTGCCATAACGGGAATTGATACAGCCTCCTGAATACCCTTAATCATTTTAGGGTCGCTCATTCTTGATACACCGCCTGCCGCACGAATGTCAGCAGGGATTCTTTCCAGTGCCATTACTGCACAGGCACCTGCCTCCTCGGCAATTTTTGCCTGCTCGGGAGTTGTAACGTCCATAATTACGCCGCCCTTAAGCATCTGCGCTAAATTTTTGTTAAGCTCGTATCTGTTACTCATAATTGTTACCTCATTTCTTTATTTGCGTTGCAACAATAAGATAATAACATATTCTGTACACTAATCAATAACCAATTACAATAAAAAAACAATGCACAGTTAGTACATTGTTTTTCATTACTCTTATTTATTTACAATCAAGGATATACCTAAAACTATATAAAGCAGGGCGTATATTGCAGGCTGATGAGCCAAGTAAAACCAAAGACTGTTCCTGCCCACAAATGACAGTGCCTTACAGTGCTTTTGGTATGTCCACTGGGGAAACGCACCGTCCCTTGCGTATTTTCCCATAAATGCGCCGAACAAAAACATAAACACCCAGGGGATAATTGAAAAATAATCCGCACTGTAAAAGCTGCTGTTTATAAGTCCTATGGGTGCAAAAATATTTGTCCCGATTTCGCCGAAATTAATCAGTCCGAAAAGCAGACTGCCTTTTGTAATATTATATGTGGCGGCAAAAAGCAGGGCGCACACAATCATACCGATAATAGGCTTGGTTTTTTCAATCAAGGGCATTAGCAGTCCGGTTATAATCATACAACTGCCCAGGCAGGAAAGTATGCCGAAATATATCTCGGCTCCGTCCATACCCATAAGAGGCATAATCACCGCAGTTACCAGCGTTACCGCCAGTCCTGCCCCAAGAACAATAAATCCTCGCTTAATACAATTTCGTGACAGCCGTGAGCAAATGCCGGAAATAATTATAAATATTCCCCAAAATATCGGTTGGAACACGCACAGCCTGTTAAACACTGTATAACCCCAGTTAAGTCCCAGCACGTATCCTATATCAAGAAAAAAATGATGAACAATCATTGCCAAAATTGCAAATCCCCGCAGCTCATCAAGTAATTCAATTCTTTTTGACTCTTTTTTCACCTGTACACCAGCTTCAATTTTTTATAATTTTTATTATAATACCCCATTTAAAAAATATTGTAAATAGTTGATTATTATGTTATGATAATAAAAATCAGATAAAAGTTGGTGATTAAGTGAAAATATATAACGTGCTTCAGTACGGTGCAAAGGGCGACGGCAAAACCAACGACGCATTTGCAATTCAGCATGCAATAGACGATTGCGCACGAAACGGCGGAGGACAGGTTGTTCTGCCCTCGGGCAAGGTGTATTACAGCGATTCAATACGCCTGCGCAGTAATGTGGATTTGCATATTCAAAAGGGTGCAAGGCTTAAAGCCACTTCAAATATTGACGGATATATCCGTCCGAATAAATTAATTAACGACCCTAAAACTGCTCTTATCGGAAACCCGGTTACAGGCAAGCCCAGCTTTGTATTTATCTACGGCTACGAGGCGGATAACTGTACCATCAGCGGCGAGGGCGTAATTGACGCCAACGGTCACGCCTTTGTTCAGCGCAAGGACAGATATTATGTTACAGGTGACTTTTATCCACGCCCAACGGTTATGTATGTGGAAAAAAGCAATCATATTACATTTAAGGATTTCACCGTGGTTGACGCACCGTTTTGGACGCTTCATCCGGCAGGCTGTAACGATGTTTTGATTGATAAAATCAGAATACTCAACGATTTGGACGTGGCAAATTCCGACGGCATAGACCCGGACCACTGCTCAAATGTCAGAATTTTAGGCTGTCACGTTACCTGCGCCGACGATTGTATCTGCCTTAAAGCGTCAAAGGGCAACGCCGAATACGGACCCTGCGAGAATATCGTTATTGACGGCTGTACCCTTGTTTCCACCTCGGCGGCAATCAAAATCGGCACTGAGGGCGTAGGCGATTTTAAAAACGTAATCGTTTCAAACTGCGTTATCAGCAGGTCAAACAGAGGATTGTCAATTCAAATCCGTGACGGCGGCTGTGTTGAAAATGTTACATATTCAAATATTATTATTGAAACACGCAGGTTCTGTCCCGATTGGTGGGGAACTGCGGAGCCTGTTGTTATAACCACCTTTAACCGTGACGAAAACACTAAAAGCGGTACTATTAAAAATGTTCGTTTCTTCAATGTTACCGCCAAGGGCGAAAACGGCGTTTTAATTCACGGCAACGAGGACAATATAATTGAGGACATCACCTTTGAAAACTGTCAGATTTGTCTTACAAAAACATCAAAGTGGAGCTGCGGTCTGTACGATTTGCGCCCGTGTCTTGACTGGGGTGTTGAAAAGTATGACAATTCGGCGTTCTTCATTAGGTATGCAAGGAATGTTCTTATAGAAAAAACAAAAACCTCTTGGGGCAATATCTGCGATGAATATAAGCACGCAATAGACGCCGCCAATGTGGAAAATCTTGAGCTTGTACGCTTCAGCGGTAAAGCAGTGTCGCCGGAATATGACGATGTTAAGCTTGACAATGTGCGTATGGTTAAGCAAGATAAGGAGTAATAAAAATGGTAGAACTTAAAGGATACAAGGTAAATTCAATCAGCTTTGAAAACAAGGTAAAAAACGGCACCCAGCTTAAGCTTCAAAATCAGGTTAAATATAATGTTAATTATATGGACGCCGATAACAGATGTGTAGGCATTGTTGAGTTCAGAGTTGCCGACGCCGATATGAACCCCTTTGAAATAAGGGTGGAAATGGTTGCCGAGTTTGCTTATGAGGACGGCGACGAAAAGCCGGACATTCATACAGGCTCCTTTGACCAGATTTTTCCGTTTCTTCGTCAGGTGATTAATAATATCACTTCTATGAGCGGTATGCCCGGTCTTATGATTCCTATTATGAAGCTTAACCGTGATACCGTATCCGTAGGCAAGCCCGAGGAATCCGACGAAAGTCCCCTTAACTGATATGAGCAGCTTGTGTGACGAGTGCTGGTACAACGTGTTTGACGATGAAGACGGCGAGGCATACTGCACCCTTCAGCTTGATGAGGACGAGTATGCAAAAATGATGACCTCGCCCACAGATAAGGGCTGTAAGTATTTCCGTCCCGACACCGGGGAATACGGCATTGTACGAAAGCAAAATTAATAAACAGAGAGCCTGCGGAAAATTTTCGCAGGCTTTTTTGGAAAAATTATATTTTTGCAGACAAATCTGATTTTTCATCGTCTTTATTAGTGAGAGCTCTTAAAAAACTTATTTTGAAAGGATGAGCAATATGTCATTATTTAACAAGAACACATCTAAACCAAAAACATTTGTTAATACAGGACGTGCGGATTTAAGAATGTACACCCCGGAGGCATTGCAGAAAATCAAAGCCATAAACGCAGGAGTTATAATTTTGCCCAATGACGCATCGCCTGAATTTATGGAGGCTTATGGGCGTATAGCTAAAAATGCAGGCAGTGAAAGATATTTATCAAAAGATGAAGATATTGTTTCTGTCAGCGGTGTAGCTGAATTTAACTGCCAAAACGCAAGAAACGACGCATTTTATGATATCAGCGGTATAACCGTATTAACCCACTGCAAAACAGAAAATCCCATTAAAATTACACTCAGCGGTATATCAATTTATGAAAGCGACAACAATATTCAGTTTGAGGATTGCAGCGGTATATCCCACCCTGTTAATTTCAAAATTGAAAACACCGTTATAATTTCGGCAGACACGGAAGTCAACAATGATTTCATTGAGGAATTACAGGACAATACCGTCGTTGCCTGCGGAAGGAATTTATCCTTTAATTATGATGTGGATAAAGATATGCTTAAAAGCAAAACGCTGTACTTCCTTGCAGGAGGAAATATTAAATGTCCGAAAACCATTTCCGGCGTAGTTAAGACAATGGCGACGGCAGGCAGAAAAATAGAAGAAAATGGCTGATAACATAAACAATCCTGTTGAAGTGTTCAACGATATCTACGACAAATACTACGATAAAATTCTGCGCTTTTTTAAAAAGGATTTTCCTGTTGAGGACGCAGAGGATTTGACCCAGCAGACCTTTTTACAGCTTTGGTCGTGGATACCCAATGCTTATGCGGTAAAAAACAGCAGAGCACTTATTTTCCGCATTGCAAAAAATGTCAGAATTGACCGGTACAAGAAGAATACAATAACCCTTGAAGCCGCAACGATGCCGGAATATTTTGACTTTACTGACCCAGACAATATTTTCAGCCTTGTTGATATTCGGCTGAGCATGCAAAAGCTGTCGGTAAAGGAACAGCAGTTACTTTATATGAAGGTGCAGGGGTTTTCAAGCGAGGAAATCGGCAAAGCCTTCGGAATAAGCGCCTCTGCCGCCAGAACACGGCTTCAAAAGATAAAAAGTAAGATAGGGTAACGATAATAATCCGAACCCGTCAAAAATGCAGTATTAAAGCGATATTTGTCGCTTTCGCTGTTGCCTTGCGTCAGCAAGGCTGCCATCTCAAGACACCAAATCTCATCTTTACTCCAAGCATTTTTGATGCTTTGCAGTTTATCGTGTGCAGATTTGGTCTTAATCAAGGCACAAAACACAGGCATACTCGTGTATGCCGAGTATTTTAACGAAGAGTAAGGGCAAATCTGCCACGATAAACCGTGG
>JBJEPO010000186.1:0-6156 GCA_051881275.1 Eubacterium sp.
AAATCAATGGCTCTGCCGATAAGAACAGGAATATAGAGACTGCCTGCAACGCTGACTACCGCAAGAAGCATTGAAAATATCAAATGAATTTTATATCTGCCTACATAAGAAAATACTTTCTTCAAAATAGCTTTACTGTTCATTGATACCCTCCTTTTCAAACTGTGACTCGTAAATTTCTCTGTAAATTTCACAATTATTAAGAAGTTCCCGGTTACTGCCGATACCTACACAGCTTCCGTCGTCAAGTACAATAATTTTGTCTGCGCTTAATATTGACGAGCAACGCTGGCTGACAATAAAAAGCGTCGGTTTGTAATCAAGCGACAGTATTGCCTCTCTCAGTGCCTTTTCCGTGGCAAAATCAAGAGCTGAGGCACTGTCGTCAAGAACAATTATTTCCGGCTTTCCTACTAACGCTCTGGCTATTGAAAGCCGTTGCTTTTGACCGCCGGAAAGGTTCGCACCGTTTTGCTCAATTTTTGTATCAAGTCCGTCTTTTTCATAAACGGAATCATAAATTTGTGCAATTTTCAGTGCCTGATTTATCTCGTCGTCTGTTGCGTCCTTTTTACCCCATTTAATGTTATCTCTGACAGTACCGCTGAAAAGCACGCTTTTTTGCATAACAAAACCGATTTTTGAGCGAAGCTTTGTTTTATCAAGTGATTTTACATCACGTCCGTTTACGGTTACTCTGCCTGTTGTGGCGTCGTAATAATGTGCAATTAGGTTAACAAGCGAGGATTTACCGCTGCCGGTAGGACCGATTATTCCTATCACTTCTCCCCTGTCCGCCGTAAATGATATGTTATTAAGTGAGGTTTCACCTGCATTTTTGTAGGTCAATGAAACATTGTCAAAGCAAACAGCGTTGTTATTATAAACCTTTTCATCACTGACACTTTCAAGAGTGGAATCAATATCAAGAATGTCTGCAATTCTTCCGCCGGAGGCAAATCCCTTTGTTACCGTAACAATCAAATTTGCAAATTTTACAAGTTCAACAAGTATTTGGCTCATATAATTATACAATGCCACAACCTGACCCTGTGAAAGACTGCCTACATTAACACGGATTGCACCTGTGTAAATAAGAAAAACTATACCGAGATTTATAACAATAAAGGTCAGCGGATTCATTAATGCAGAAATTCTGCCTACACTGCGCTGAAGATGAGCGAGAAAATTGTTCTTTTCGGTAAATTTTTTGTATTCCTGTTCTTCCTCGGTGAATGCTCTTATTACTCTCGCACCCGTAAGGTTTTCTCTTGTAAGACGTGTAACATCATCAAGAGTGTTTTGAACATTTTTATACATCGGAACGGTGCTTTTCATAATAACGCAGATTATCGCACTGAGCACTGCAACCACACCGATAAAAATAAGCCCTGCCTTAACATCAATTGCAAGTGCCATTATCATTGCGCCCACAACAATAAACGGTGAACGTAAAAACAGACGAAGTACCATATTTACGCCGTTTTGAGCCTGGTTTACATCTGTTGTCAGTCTTGTAATAAGCGTTGATGAACCAATACGGTCAAGCTCATTAAATGAAAAGGACTGAATTTTTGAAAAAAGAGAATATCTTAACTCTGCCGCAAATCCCGTAGCCGCCTTTGCCGCAAAATACTGAGCGGTAATGGCGGCAACCATACCGACTATAGCAAGAACCGCCAGCACGCCGGCACGTGTAAGAATAAAGCGTGTGTCACCGTCTCTTATACCGTCATCAATAATTGATGCAACTACAAGCGGTACAATCAGCTCAAAGGTTGCCTCAAGCATTTTAAACAGCGGTGCACAAATTGACTCAAATTTATAATTTTTTAAATAAACAAGTAACTTTTTCATAATAATACCCGTAAACTGTTTTTTTACATTATATATCAAAATTACATTATGTCAATAAATTAATTAATCATAAATTTTAGTTTTTCTATTGCAATTTAATTAGTCGGTGATATAATAGAAAAAAATTTGTAAAGGCGGTACATAACATGGAGCAAAAACCTATCACTGCGATTATTGTAGGCGCAGGCCACAGAGCATTCGTTTACAGTGAGCTTGCAAAAACAAATCCCGATATGCTTAAAATTGTCGGAGTTGCCGATCCTAATCCTGTAAGACGTAAAAAGGCTATGGAGTATTTTGGCTTCGGTGAGGATATGTGCTTTGAATCTGCGCAGGAGCTTGCAAAAAAAGGAAGGCTTGCAGATACAATAATAAACGGAACAATGGACGAACAGCATATTGATACTGCCGTTCCGCTTCTTAACGCAGGTTATGATATGCTCCTTGAAAAGCCCTTTGCAGTTAATGAGGAGGAAATGAGAGAGCTTGTTGACTGTGCAAGAAAGAATAATTCTAAGGTTATGATATGCCATGTTCTTAGATATACTCCTTTTTATTACAGCATTAAGGAGAGAATTGCAAACGGTGAAATCGGTGATATTATTAATATTCAAACCACCGAGCATGTCAGTTATCATCATCTTTCCACATCATATATAAGAGGAAAATGGGCAAATTCCGATAAATGTCATACTACAATGCTTCTTGCGAAATGCTGTCACGATATGGACTTGATTATGTGGCTTATGAGCGAGACAAAGCCTACTCATATTTCTTCTTTTGGCGGCAAATACCAGTTCAAGCCGGAAAATGCTCCAAAGAACGCAGGAACAATTTGTATGAAGGACTGTCCTCTTGTTGACACCTGTGTTTATTCAACAAAAAGGCTTTACATAGACCACCCGGACAGATGGTCATTTTATGTTTGGGACGCTCTTGAGGGTATTAAAAATCCCACAATAGACGATAAAATCGCACTTATGAAAAGCGATTCACCTTATGCAAGATGTATTTACAAATGCGACAACAATGTGGTTGACCATCAGTCTGTGCTTGTTAATTTTGCATCCGGCGCAACAGGAACGCATAATATGGTGGGCGGTTCCTCAGAGCCGAGAAGAAATATACATATTATCGGCACTAAGGGTGAGATATTCGGTAACTTTGAGGAATCAAAATTTACTGTACTTAAGATTAACCCATCCCCCGACGCTCATCACGAGGAATGTGATGTTGAGGAGGTTGACCTTAATGTTAAGGGTGATATGGTAGGCGCATACGGCGGTCACGGCGGCGGCGACGAAAGATTGGCGGCGGATTTTGTTAAATTTATCCGAGGCGAAAATCCAAGCCTTGCCTGTACCTCAATTTTTGACTCTGTTGCAGGTCATTTATGCGTATATCTTGCCGATAAATCAAGAGAAAACGGCGGAGAACCGCAAAAAGTTGAATTGTAATAAAAAAATCTTTGACAAAACAACATTGATGTGTTAACATATCAATGTTGTAAATACGCAGGAGTGGCGGAATGGCAGACGCGCTAGATTCAGGTTCTAGTCGGGGTTGCTCGGTGAGGGTTCAAGTCCCTTCTCCTGCACCAAAAATACCACGGTACCATAGAGTGCCGTGGTATTTTTAATATTCTCGGGACTTGAACCCTCACAATAAGATATACAAAAACTGACGCACTACTGTACGGCAGTTTTTGGGAGGAGAAACAATAGGAGTGATTATTAGTAAATGCAAAGCATTTGCTTCAATCACGGAAATTGTTTTGACGAAAGTCCCTTCTCCTGCACCAAAAATACCATAGCACCGAAGTGTGCTGTGGTATTTTTAATATCAGCAGGACTTGAACCCTCACAATAATAAGAAATACAAAAACTGATGTTACACAAAAAGCAAGCTTTTAAGGCTTGCTTTTGCTTTTTCAATATACCAAATTCAGTGCCTCAGTTTTTCTAAACATAGCTCTGCTTGCTTTTTAGGCATTTGAGCTTCTACATCATATCCCTTTACTTTCAATTCTTCGGCTATTTCGCACCAGATATTATAAGCTTTTTCATATTGTTCTAATTCTTCATAGCAAAATGCCTTTGAATACTTTCCGTCCATAAAAGTTGTTCCAATCTCATCTGCCTTATCCCAATATTCAAAGGCTTCATCATATTTTTTCAGCTTTTTACAAATATCGCCGCCGTGAATATACAGCTCCCATTCATTCGGAAAAATTGAAACTGCGTGCTTAAAATTCCTGTATGCATCTTCATAACGATTAGCAAAAATATAAGCTGCAAGAAACAAACACCATTCGTTTACATCTGAAGAATATTTTTTAATATTGTTAAGCTGTTCTTTAATGTTTTCTTCGTCTTTGCCGAGTTGTGAAGAAAGCTTCATTCTCTGCATACGTGTTCTGTTATAAGTAAATTCATCTGTTGATTTTCCTTGCTCTACTACTTTATCATACCAAAAGTATGCTTTTTCAATGCAATAGTTAGCCATTAGCTGATGAATTAAGCCATAGCTCCACATATCGTATGTAGATAATTTATTACTTTTTAAAAGCTTTTTAAATTCTAAATCTGCGTGAATAAAATCATCAGGTGAGTGTGTTGATTCAAAAACCGATGCTAATCTTTGAGCGTAGTTTTCGTATGCAACGGATGACTCTTTATAAAAATCATCAATTGAAACACAGTAGAGCTTTGCAATTTTAGGCAGAATAGTAACATCAGGCATTGTTGTATTACATTCCCAACGGGAAACCGTGTGCGTACTTACACCCAAAATATCGGCAACCTGCTCCTGTGTATAATTCTTCTGCAGTCTGAATTTTTTCAAGTTTTTTGAAAATATAGTATTCATAACAGTATTCCTTTCATCTGTTTTAGAAGCTTCTGTTATAATTATACCTGTTTGCAAAATAAAGTCCATATCGCATTATAAGACTACACTCGCAATTATTGTTCAGTAGTTATATAAATTCTTGTCAGAATTGTGGCAACAATGTTACCACAATTATTGACTTGTTTATCTTATAATGATATAATAATTACATAAAATATCATAGGAGGAATCTTGTATGAATAACAACGTTGTATCTTCGGCAAAAACAGATATTTTTCGCTTTAGAATTAATCCTGAAGTCAGAAAACAGGTAGAAGATGTATATGAAAAAAACGGTTTATCTCTGACTCAGGCAATTAATATATTTATTCAGCAATCATTAAATGCAGGCGGTCTGCCTTTTCAGGCAACAGAGGATAATGTAGAAATGATTAAGGCAAAATCAATGGAAAGACTAATGCATGAGCTTCAAACGGGTAAGGAATCAGGTGCACCTATTACCGAAGAAGAAGCTTATAGAATGCTTGGAGTCAAAATGATATGAAAATAGTTTACACTCCTGCGGCAATTAATGACATAAACAGCACATCGGATTATTTAAAAAATGAATTAAAAAATCCGCAGGCGGCTCAAAAATTCAAAGAGCATATTTTACATACAATATCATTGCTTAAAGATAATCCCGAAATAGGACCTTTACTTTCAAGTAAATACGATACCGTTGAAAATAATTATAGATATATCATTGTGAACGAGCAAATTGTGTTTTATGAAATTAATGATAGCATAATTGAAATTATTCGTGTTCTTGACGGCAGAACGGATTATCTTGTACATTTGATATGATTTTAAACATTCAATCGCCAAGGAATGTTGCCATCTGGTATTTTTATTAGCATAATTATTTTATCTTTACACTACAAAAAAGCAAGCCTTTTACAGCTTGCTTTTTGCTTATTTGGACGCCTTTGCTGAGATGGTGTTGCTTATATAACAACATTTGTCTGTTTATTTATTGACTAATCTTTTTATTAATGTTAATATGTAATTGCCAAGCATAACTGAATATTTTATGCAAAAAATAAGTATGTTTTTTTATCTTATGATAAAAATGCATGCTCTTATTAACATGCTTATTTTTATGCAATGTGTTTAGTTATGTTTGGCGACAGTTGAGAGCTATGCGTTTTTTGTGCGTAGTTTCGGCTACGCACTTTTTTGTTTTTTAGTGCGATATTTTTTGAGGAGTAATAACCATGAAAAAAACAATCAGTATTGTGATGGCAGTTATTTTATTGTCCTCTTTGATCTATCCTTGTAAAAGCTTTATTTCCGAAAAAGTACAATTAAATAATGTTTTATCTGTTTCGCATGATGTCGCAAATATGTGTGCTGAATATGACGATTATGACAGTTTAGCACAAGATGACGATAAAACTATTTATACAA
>JBJEPO010000187.1:0-6107 GCA_051881275.1 Eubacterium sp.
TGCCGCTGCAACAGGTGCAGTAGGTGTTGTTCGCCGTGACCCAATGGCTATGCTTCCGTTCTGCGGTTACAATATGGGTGACTACTGGAAGCACTGGATTGAAATCGGCGCAGGTCTTGACCCTGAAAAGGCTCCTAAAATCTTCAACGTTAACTGGTTCCGTAAGGACGATGAAGGCAACTTCCTGTGGCCCGGCTTCGGCGACAACCTTCGTGTTCTTGATTGGATTATTGACCGTTGTGACGGTAAGGTTGACGCTCAGGAAACTGCTATCGGTTATCTTCCTTATGCAAAGGACATCAACCTTGAAGGTCTTGATATGACTGAGGAAGACCTTGACAAGATTCTTGACGTTGATAAGGATGCTTGGGAAGAAGAGCTTAAGGGCGTAGATGAGCTTTACGCTAAATTCGGCGACAAGCTTCCTAAAGAGCTTGCAGACGAGCTTGCTTCCGTTAAGAAAGCATTGGAAGACTAATTAAACAGTATGTTTACACTATGCACCCTGCGGATTTCCGCAGGGTGTTTTTATTTTTACCGCTTGTTCAAATTTTTAAATTTTTTGTTGCAAAATGCGCTTTTCAAAAGTATTAAGAGTGAAAGGGGATGGTGCCATGAGCAAACAAACCGGTTTGAAGGACGAGGATATTTACGTTATTAAACGCAACAGCGATACGGTTTACCGACTTGCCTTTGCACAAATGAAAAATAAATTTGACGCAGACGACGTTTACCAGGAAGTGTTTTACCGCTACATAAAGAAAAAGCCCGAATTTGACAGTCCGGAGCACGAAAAGGCATGGTTTATAAGGGTAACGCTTAACTGCGCCAAAACCTCGCTTGCATCATTCTTTAACACAAGGGTTACGGAGCTTGACGAAAGCATACAGATGCCCGAAACGGACACTGAAGGCTTATCCTGGGCACTGAAAAAGCTGCCTAAAAAATACAGTGCAGTTATTCACCTTTATTATTATGAGGATATGACTGCAAAGGAAATTGCCGAAGCTCTCAACATCGGCGAGGGCAATGTCCGTATGCTTTTGACCCGTGCCAGACGAAAGCTTAAAGCTATATTGGAAAAGGAGCGTTGATTTGTAATGAAAAATACTTATAAAGAACTTTTTGACGGTATTAAGCCTGACGAAAAGCTTGTTGACAGTGTGTTTGAAATGCGGCACAGAAAAAAGAATAAGCGCCTTGTGCCAAAAATTATTTCGGCTGTACTTGCCGTTGCCGTTATCGCAGGCGGTACAGGATTTACGGTGCAGTACGACAAAAACAAAAAAATAACAGAGCATCCTATCGGTTCGGTAATGATTGCAAGTGCCTCTGATTCAATCGGTAAGTCCACCATAAATATTGCATATAATATTCATGTTAAGAATATTGAAGGCATGACCGAAGAAGAAATCTATGATGCAAAAATTGAAATGCTTAAAGATTTGAATTACGGTATTGACGATGAGGATACGCTGAAAGACGGACTGAAAAATGCTGTTAAAATCAATGGAAACGCATTATATGCAACCGACCGTGGATTTAATGCAAAGGATGAAATAATAGAGCCTGCCGACTGTTCGTTTTCTCTGCAAAACATTGAAAATCCCGAAAATGTTGAAACAATTTATGTTTCAAACAACAGTAAATACGCAAATGCAATTATATCTTGCGAGGATTTATATTATACTGAGCCTAAAGAAAATGTGTTTGTGTTTGACAACCGATGTGTTGATACTGACAAAACTTTTATGGTAGGTCATAATCTTTCTGTTGAAGGCTCTCGATATGCACAATGCCGAAGAATTGAAAACCCAAAAAATAAATTTTATAGTTATGAGCAATATTACCTTCTTGATAAGGATGATGATTTCTATATGAGGGAATTGTCTGTACAAACAGGTTTGGGAACGGCATTTTATATCAGCTATGAATTTTCCGACGCCTTCTTTGACGCTTTGGGCGAAAATCCCGATATGGATTTAACTGCCTACAAGGACAATCTTACCGTTCGGGTGGATTTTAAAGACGGCAATACTGCAACAACCGTTCTTGAATTGGGCATTAACGCAAAGGGTTATCTTACCGCAAAATGTGTTTCATACGATTATTCCAAAGCTAAATAACACCTTAAAAAATCCCTTGCTTCGGCAGGGGATTTTTATACTTTGTACTGTTTTTTGCATTTTATGGAATAATATTTGATAAAAAAATAACAAATAAGTAATTAATTGTTGCATATTTGCTCAAAATAATATATAATTGATTAGACTGAAATTAATAAACTATATTCTATTAAAGAGAGGTTATATTATGGAAGCATTAAACAAAAAGACTATTGAAGACATTGACGTAAAGGGTAAAAGAGTTCTTGCCCGCTGTGACTTCAACGTCCCGCTTAAAGACGGCGAAATCACCAACGACAAGAGAATCGTTGCCGCACTTCCCACTATTAAATATCTTATGGAGCAGGGCGCAAAGGTTATTCTTTGCTCACACCTTGGCAGACCTAAGGGAGAGTACAAGCCTGAATTTTCACTTGCTCCCGTTGCAAAGAAGCTTTCCGAGTATCTCGGCGTAGAAGTAAAGCTCGCCGAGGATGAAAATGTTGTAGGCGAGAATGCAAAGGCTATGGCTGCCGACCTTAAGGACGGCGAGGTTATGCTTCTTGAAAACGTACGTTACAGAAAAGAGGAGACAAAGAACGAGGAGAATTTCTCTAAGGAGCTTGCTTCTCTTGCAGATATTTTTGTAAACGACGCATTCGGCACAGCTCACAGAGCACATTGCTCAACAACAGGTGTTGCTGCATATCTTCCTGCTGTTTGCGGATATCTTATCCAGAAGGAAATTAAGTTTATGGGCGGTGCTCTTGCCGATCCTAAAAGACCTCTCGTTGCCATTCTCGGCGGCGCAAAGGTTTCCGATAAAATCGGCGTAATTTCTAACCTTATTGACAAATGCGATACAATCATCATCGGCGGCGGTATGGCTTATACATTTATGAAATATCTCGGCCACAGCATCGGCACCTCACTTCTTGAGGAGGACTGGGTTGAAAAAGCAGGTCAGATGATGGCTGATGCAAAGGCAAAGGGCGTTAACTTCCTTATTCCTGTTGATAACAAGGTTGGTAAGGAATACAACGAGAATACCGAGGCTATGATTGTTAATTCCGACGAAATCCCCGACGGCTGGATGGGTCTTGACATCGGTCCTAAGTCACAGGAGCTTTTTGTTAACGCAATCAAAGGCGCAGGCACAGTTATCTGGAACGGTCCTATGGGCGTATCCGAGTGGGATAATTTTGCCGCAGGTACAATCGCAGTAGCAAACGCAGTTGCAGAGTCCGGCGCTATCTCAATCATCGGTGGCGGCGATTCAGTTGCGGCTGTTACAAAGCTTGGCTTCTCAGACAAAATGAGCCACATTTCAACAGGCGGCGGTGCTTCTCTTGAATTTCTTGAGGGCAAGGAGCTTCCGGGTATTGCCGCTCTCCAGGATAAAGACTGATAATTTTTGTATGGGTGGACTTGGTTCGCCCATATAAATTTCATAAAAAAGAGGTAATCAGAATGAAAAAAGAATTAAGAAAAGCAGTTATCGCAGGTAACTGGAAAATGAACAAAACTCCTGCACAGACAACAGAGCTTATTGAGGCTATGAAGCCACTTGTTGCAGACGCAGACTGCGAGGTTGTACTTTGTGTGCCCTTCGTTGATATTCCGGCGGCTGTTGAGGCTGCAAAGGGCTCAAATATTAAAATCGGTGCCGAGAATGTTCACTTTAAGGACAACGGTGCATACACAGGCGAGGTTGCCGCTGATATGCTTCTTGAGCTTGGCGTTGAATACGTTGTAATCGGCCACAGCGAAAGAAGAACATATTTCGGCGAAACAGACCAGACTGTTAACCTTCGTACTCTTAAGGCTCTTGAAAAAGGACTTAAGCCAATCGTTTGCGTAGGCGAAACACTTGAGCAGAGAGAGCTTGGCTATACAGAGACACTTCTTAAATATCAGACAAAGATGGCTCTTACAAACGTAACGGCAGACCAGCTTAAAAATGTAATTATCGCTTACGAGCCTGTATGGGCTATCGGTACAGGCGTTACTGCCACAGCAGACCAGGCAGACGAGGGCAACGGCTTTGTACGCAGTGCTATTGCCGAGGCTTACGGTGCAGACGCCGCTGAAACAGTTACAATTCAGTACGGCGGTTCAATGAATGCTAAAAATGCAGATGAGCTTGTTGCAAAGGTAAATGTTGACGGCGGTCTTATCGGCGGTGCATCTCTTAAAGCAGAGGACTTTTCGGTTATCGTTAAAGCTGCTTCAAAATAATATATGAATACGGGCAGCAGGTGTTGCCCGTATGATTTTTATAACAAACATTGCTTTTCGGAGGAATCATATAATGAAAAAAACTAATGTACTTTGTATTCTTGACGGCTTCGGACATAATCCGTCCGACTACGGCAATGCAGTTGCCGCCGCAAAAAAGCCTAATATTGATAAACTGATGAAGGAATACCCCTACACCTATATCGGTGCGTCGGGAATGGACGTGGGACTGCCTGACGGACAGATGGGTAACTCCGAGGTAGGTCATACAAATATGGGTGCCGGCAGAGTTGTTTATCAGGAGCTTACACGTATTACAAAAGCTATTGAGGACGGCGATTTTTACCAAAACGACGCTCTTGTTACCGCTATTCAGCAGTCAATAGATAACGGAACCTCCCTTCACCTTATGGGACTTATGAGTGACGGCGGTGTACATTCTCACAACACTCATATTTGGGCGATTGTACGTCTTGCAAAAATGCTCGGTCAGGATAAGGTTTATCTTCACTGCATAATGGACGGCCGTGACGTGCCTCCTACCTCAGGTAAGGATTTCGTTGCCGAGGCTATTGAAAAAATGAATGAAATCGGCGTGGGCAAGGTTGCTACCGTTGTAGGCAGATACTATGCTATGGACCGTGACAATAACTGGGACAGAGTTAAAAAGGCTTATGACGCTCTCGTTTTTGGACAGGGTATTCAGGCTGATGACCCGGTTGAAGCAATTAAGGCTTCCTATGAAACCGTTGACGGCGACGGAAAAAACCTTACAGACGAGTTTATTCTTCCCACAGTATGCCTTAAGGACGAGGGCAGAATAGGTGAAAATGACAGCGTTGTATTCTTTAATTTCCGCCCTGACAGAGCAAGAGAAATTACAAGAACATTTGTTGATGATGATTTCACAGGCTTTGAGCGTGACAGATTTAATGTAAATTATGTTTGTATGACTCAATATGACGCAACAATGCCGAATGTTGACGTTGCCTTTAAGCCCCAGGTGCTTACAAATACCTTTGGCGAGTATCTTGCAAAAAGAGATATGACTCAGCTTAGAATTGCGGAAACAGAGAAATATGCTCACGTAACATTTTTCTTCAACGGCGGTGTGGAAGCAGTTAATGAGGGTGAGGATAGAATACTCATTCCTTCACCGAAGGTTGCCACCTATGACCTTCAGCCCGAAATGAGTGCGTACAAGGTTTCCGAAAAGCTTGACGAGGCTGTACGCTCCGGCAAGTATGATGTTGTTATCGTTAACTTTGCAAACTGCGATATGGTTGGTCATACAGGTGTGTTTGACGCAGCCGTTGCCGCTGTTGAGGCGGTGGATAAATGCGTAGGCTCGCTTTATGAGGCTGTTATGGAAAACGGCGGTACTCTGTTTGTTACCGCAGACCACGGCAACGCCGACCAAATGAAAGAGGAGGACGGCTCTCCCTTTACCGCTCATACAACAAACGAAGTGCCCTTTATTGCAGTTAACTGCGGTGATGTTGAGCTTCGTGAAGGCGGTAAGCTTTCCGACATTGTTCCCACAATGCTTAAGGTTATGAATCTTCCTCAGCCGGAGGAAATGACAGGAACCTCTATCATTAAATAAATATTACAAGCCAAGAGAGTCGGCGCAGTACCGGCTCTCTTTTTGTTTAGGGTAACGGTAATAATCGGAACCCTAATTAATTAATAATCGGAACCCTAATTAATTTGTTCATTTGTCAATGATGTGACACCGAGGAATTAAAAATTAAAAAGTGTTGA
>JBJEPO010000188.1:0-6095 GCA_051881275.1 Eubacterium sp.
GTAAAAAATGCTGTTGATTTTAAAGATATAAATCTGTCGGACAGCGTTGCAATTCAGCTTCTCAGCACAGACACCGATTTATCACCTAAGGACAGGATAATCAAAAAGAGCGAAAAGAAAGGACTTTTCAACGCTCTTGATTTAGGTGTCGTATGGCTTGAAAGAGCATTAAAAAACAATAAGTAATTTTAAAAGGCAGTTCGTTTGAACCGCCCCAAGTTGTGCAGACAGCACAAAAAAGGCACACCTACGGTAGAAAATTAAATTTTAAGCAACAAACTGATTTCGTTTTTCTAACGGAGTCAGTTTTGTTTTAGTTTGAATACGGTAATTGTTGTAGAAATTGATGTATTCACCTATGAGGAGGCTAGCCTCCTCATAGGTGGCGAGCTTGACTCTGTGGATGCATTCTGTTTTAAGAATTGAAAAGAAATTTTCTGCTAAAGCGTTGTCATAAGGATTTCCTCGTCTTGACATTGACGGCGAAATGCCGTATTCTTTAGTTAGGCGATAATACGGTTCGGAAGTGTATTGAAAGCCTTGGTCACTGTGGAGCTGCAACTCTGCAGTGATTTTTTCTTTCCTCTTTGCTTCTCTGATTGTATCTAGTACAAGCTTTATTGATTGCTCTTTGTCTGTTTTGTATGCAACAATGCTGTTATCATACAAATCTCTTATGATTGACAGATAAAGAAATCCTTGTCCTGTTTTGATGTATGATATATCGGTAACCCACTTTTGATTTGGTCTGTCAGCAGAGAAATCACGGTTAAGTGAATTTGGATATCTGCGCAAATATTGACTGCAATAGTGAAATTTCTTTCTTCGAACTACCGATAGCAAATTGTACTTTTGCATTACACGAAGTACGGTTTTAGGATTAAAATATATTCCTTGTCTTTCAAGCCATATATGTACTCTGCGGTAACCGTAGGTTCTGTGGCTTTCCTCTTGACATTCCCTTATCTTATTGGCTAACGGTAAATCTCTATCCGGTATATCCTTTCTCTTTAAATATGCATAATATCCACTGCGAGATACATTAAAAATTCTGCACATCTCACTAATGCTGTATTTATCCTTGTGCTTAAAGATTACTTGATATTTAACCGATGGCTTCACTTCCTTTCTGTGAGCGAGAGAAAATCCCGCATTAACTCATTTTCCATTTCTAATCGCTTTATGTATCTGTCTTTGCTTGCCATTACATATCTCATTTGAGAAAGCTTATCCAACTGCTGTATTGACGGTGGCAAACTACCATTTTGATTTTTACAAGGTCTGCCTTTCTTGTGAATTGCTTGTCCGGCTTCCATTAATCTCTTATTTTTATTGTATCTATATTTGAAATTTCGGATTTGTTTAAAGTTAAATCCTAATTCCTCTGCTATTTTCCTTGAACTTTGTCCGTTGTTAAATCTTTCGATTATTTCTTTTTCATATTCGCTTATGTGTCTGTAACTTCTTGGCATAAAAATATCCCCCTATGGTAGTTTCTTTCATTCTACCATAGGGGGTGCCTTTTTTCTATTGTCCATTTTTTACGGACTTGTTCACGTTGTGAACTGCCTTTTAATTATTCGGTAATATCTTTGATAATCTGCATCATTTGGGGCATTTTTGCTTCCATATCTGCCACAAGCTTAAACTGATTTCTTGCACGCACAAGATTGTGCTCGGGATAATCCGTTCTGAAATATGTATCGCCGTTGAGATAGTCGGTTAAAAATCTCATTCCGCACTCAAAGGTCATCATTTTGGCGGCAAAGGCGAGATTATCAATTTCGCACTGATTCAGTGCAGAGCCTGCCTCACCTAAAAAGCCCTCGGCATAAGCCTTAAAATACTCAAGGTTAAGGCTTACCTTATTCAAATCGGACTCTTCCTCGGCGGCGGTATTAGCACCGAAGCGTATGGAGTCGCCGAAATCGTAAAGGGCAAGACCGGGCATAACGGTATCAAGGTCAATAACGCATACGCATCTTTTTGTATCCGCATCAAACATAACATTATTAAGCTTTGTATCGTTATGGGTTACACGCAAAGGCAAATCACCGCTCTTTATCAAATCTACAAGAACGCCGGTGTCCTTTTCCCTTGCTTTTACAAATTCAATTTCATATAAGCAGGTATCCCTTCTGCCGCTTAAATTATTTTCAACGGCAGGAATAAATTCGTTATCATAACGCCATTTTGTATTATGGAAATCGGGTATGGTTTCATACAGGGTATCGGCATCAAAATCCGCCAACAAACGCTGGAATTTACCGAACGCCTCGCCGCTGGATTTAAAAATCTCGGCATTATCAACGCTGTCAAAGCTGATACTGTCCTTTACAAAAATATATGCACGGTAGTATCTGCCCTGTGAATCCCTATAAAACTTTTTGCCGTCGGTGGTTTTAATATAATGCAGAGTTTCTCTGTCAGGGTCACCGCCGTACTCTTTAATATGCTTTCTTATATGTGAAGTAACGGCAAAAACATTGTCCATAAGCCTGTCAATGTTTTTAAACACAGTATCGTTAAGCTGCTGAACAACATAGCTTTGGTTTGCACCGTCATCCTTCTTATAGGTTGCAATATATGTTTTATTAATATGACCGGAGCCGAACTCACGGCAGTCAATCAAATCACCCTTAAAATTAAAATTAGGTAAAATATCAGTAATGTTCTGCAAGGTTACACCCTCTCTGTGTATTATCAAGTTAACATAATATTACCACAAACAGACAAAATAAGCAACTACAAAAAAACAGACAGGTGTCATAAGGCACCTGTCTCAGGTGTTATAAGATACCTGTCTGAGATTTTATAACTGTTATTCACGGCGCAAAGCCTCAATAGGACTGAGCTTAGCCGCTTTTCTTGCAGGATAAATTCCGAAGAACAATCCGACACCGCTGGAGAACAGCAAGGCTACAAGAACAAGCCACCATTCTATCTTCGGTGAAATATCAATAATTGCACAAGCTCCGTATGCACCGACGACGCCCAGCACAACGCCTATTAAACCGCCTATAAGACATAGGATAATAGACTCCGTCAGGAATTGCATTGTAATGACTCGTGTTTTTGCACCGAGCGATTTCCTTATACCGATTTCACGTGTTCGTTCCGTTACCGAAACAAGCATAATATTCATTACACCGATACCGCCTACTATAAGCGAAATTGCGCCGACGGCGGCAATAAATGCGGTAAGAACGGACATAATAATATCTACAATCTCAATATATGTAGCCATATTTTGAGCAGTGTACATACCGTTTTCATAATTTCCGTGGGCTGCCTTTAAATAGTTAACGGCGGCATTTCCCACTGCGTCGTAATCGTAGCCTTCCTCGGCGATTACAAACACGCTGGAAAGATTAGCATCTGCACCTGTAATCTGCGTAAGAGTTGTACAGGGCATAAACAGAGCAATAATCGGTTTATCCGAAGCAGACTGGAACATACTGCTCATATTGCTTGCTCCGCCCAGAGAGTTAGTAAGATTATCAATATTTGCAACACCGCAAACCTTAATTTTCATTGATTTACCGCTGGAGCTTACCGTAATGCTTTCGCCGGTAACATCCTCGTAGCCGTAAACAGTTTTTGCAGACTCAATACCCATTATTGCAATGGGAGCGTTTGCATCATATTCCTCATCCGTAAAGAACCGCCCGTATGAGCAGGTATTTGTTAAAGCAAACTGAACGTCGCTGTTTACGCCCACCATCATAACCGTTGCTTCTGTAGCGGTTTTATCAATAGTAGCCTGACCGAAGCCCATAAGCATCGGCGAACAGCGGTCAACACCGTTAACCTTTTCCTTGATATTATCTACATCATCAAGGGTAATAAAATCGCTATCCTGTGCCTGGGTGGAATCCACGGATACTAAAACTGCATTTGAGCCCATATCCTCAATAAGACCTACGATATAGTCACGCACGCCCGTACCTGCGCCCACTATCATAATAACTGAACTAATACCGATAATAATACCGAGCATGGTAAGCAATGAACGCATCCAGTTGGCTTTTATGCACTTTACAGCGATTTTTAAGCTTTCTGTAAAATTCACTATTAATTACCTCTTATTATTCAGCCTGTGTGGTCATTTCGTTTTTAGATACAACCTTTACATCAAAGGTATCCTTTTCGTAATCGGAGGCAGGAGTTGCAACAATTTTGTCTCCCACATTAAGTCCGGAGGTTACCTGATACTGTGTATCGGAAACAGCACCTGTTTCAATCTTTGTTTTTGTAACTGACTCTTCGCCTTCGTTATACTTATATACATAAGTGCCATCCTTTTCAAGCACGATTGACTCAATAGGAACTACAACCACATTCTTATATGTACCTGTTTCAACCTCTACATCAGCGTCAAAGCCGATAATGATATTCTCGTCAGGGTCGTTAACGGATACGGTACATTCAACGCCTGCACCGGAATCGGTGAGTGATGAAAGACCGCTGATACCTGCCATAGAGCCTACGGAGTCAAGAATTGATGATGATGAACCGCCTGTTGCGGTAGGAGCAATTGCGGTAATCTCGCCTGTATATGAACCGTAAGCAGTTTTAATATTTGCAGGCATACCGATTTTTACCTTGTGAACATCGTATTCACCGAGAGAAATTGTTACTACCATAGAGTTCATATTTTCAAGCTTAATTCCTGTGGAAAGAGCGGAGGTCTCCTCTCCTGCCTTCAAATCGCACTCGGTAATAGTACCGTCCATCGAAGCAATCCAGCCGGTTTCAAGCTCCTGCTGAGATTCCTTAAGTGTATCAAGCGCATCCTTTGCGGTAGTCATAATCTGCTTTTGGGTTATATCGAGCTTGCTGCCGGCAGTTGCCTGGTAAACCTCACGCTGAGCGTAAAGAGCGGCAAGCTGAATCTGTGCTGATGTAAGCTGTGCAGAATCGGAGCTTGCAATATTTGCTGCGATTGCTGCATAGTCAATATTTTTAACGGCTGCTTCAACCATATCAACTGCTACTCCGCTTTCAATAATAAGCTGAGTTTCGTCAATAATGCCCTCTTTAATAGCCTTTGACATTGCCTCACCGCATTTTTCGGCTATTGAATCAGCGTTATAATCGCCTGACTCTATTGCCTCGGTAATAGTGCTTACAACTAACTGAAGAAGCTGGTTCATTGTCTTAACATTGTCAGTAAGCTCAACAATAGTGTTAGCAATTTCGGAAAGGGACTCGGATATTGACGCAATGTCATCGTAAAGACCGTCATAACTGCCTCTTGTAGTAGATACAGTGGTTTTTACGGTAGTAGTTGTGGTAGTAGTCTGAGTAGGTGCCTTAGTGGTGGTCACCTTCTTAGTAGTAGTCGTTGTTGTTGTCGGCTTTGTGGTAGTTGCTTTTTTAGTGGTTGCTTTCTTAGTAGTAGTTGTGTTGTTCTTTGAAAGCTTATTTACCTTCTTTTCAAGAGAAGTAATCTGCTTGTTAATGCTTTTAAGCATTTTTTCGGCATTATTTCTCTGAGCAACTGCACTTGTATAAGCGGACCTGGAATTATTATATGTAACCTCAAGTGATTTAATTTGTTTTTCAAGGGTTTCGGTATCAAAGGTTGCAAGCTTGTCGCCCTTCTTTACCTTATCGCCTTTTTTAACAAAAACCTCCTTGCAGGTTGCAACGGTTGCCACCTTATATTCCCTGCTGCTGCCGGAGCTAACGTCGCCTGTTGCATTAACGCTTTCAACAATAGTATCAGTTGAAATTGTGTTTAATGCAACCTGTGTTTTACCGGAATTCGCCTTTACAACGATAACCGATGTAACGATAATTGCAATTACAAGAATAATTGACACCGCCGTAATAATCGGCTTTTTCTTACTTTTCTTAACTGTTGCCATACAATCAAACCTCTTATAATAATACATTTTATATACGTTTATATATGTGCTCTTTTAAGCAGTTTAAGTATAATTCCAAAATGTATAATTGTCAACAACTTTTTGTATTTTTCTAAAAAATTAACAATTTAATTACAAATTATTAATTCAATTTGGTGATTTTTATTTTTAAGCAAGCGAGACAAATCCGAATAAGTTTTTTATAAACGGATTTTCCGCTAT
>JBJEPO010000189.1:0-6047 GCA_051881275.1 Eubacterium sp.
GGTTATTAAAGCAAAGAATTTATATGCCAGCGGTGAGGCTGCTTCTGCTTCACAGGCGGCAAAAATGGCAGGGATATCACGGTCTGCATACTATAAATATAAGGACAAAATATTTGAGTATAGCAAGCAAAGCGGAGATACGGCTACTGTATATGCAAAACTACAGGATAATGCGGGTGTGCTCAGCAGTGTTATGAATCAGCTTTATCAAAGCGGTGCAAATGTCCTTAGCGTTAATCAGAGCATACCGGTAAATTCCGTTGCAGACGTGTCAATAACGGTAAGCATATCTCAAATGAACACTCAGACAGAGGATTTGTTAGATAGAATTAAGGCGACGGCAGGAGTTATATCCGCCGAGCTTATATAAAGGAGGATTATACTTATGAAGGTTGCTGTAATGGGCTACGGAACCGTAGGAAGCGGAGTAGTAGAAGTAATTGAGTCACATAAAAGCGTTATATCAAAGCATACCGGCGGTGAAATTCTTGAGGTTTCGCATATTCTTGATTTAAGAGATTTTCCCGGCGACTCTCACGAAAAATTGTTTACAAAGGATTTTAACGATATTTTAAACGACCCGGAGGTTAAGGTTGTTGCCGAAACAATGGGCGGTGTTAACCCTGCCTTTGATTTTACAATGAAGCTGCTTAAAGCAGGCAAAAGCGTTGTCACCTCCAATAAGGAGCTGGTGGCACAGAAGGGTCTTGAGCTTCTTTCAACGGCTGAGGAGAACGGAGCCAACTATTTGTTTGAGGCTTCGGTAGGCGGCGGTATTCCTATTATCCGTCCTATGAGCCAGTGCCTTGCGGCTAATAATATTGAGGGTGTAGCAGGTATTCTTAACGGTACAACCAACTTTATTTTAACTAAAATGATAGAGGACGGAATGACCTTTGAGGATGCGCTGAAGCTTGCCCAGGATAACGGCTATGCGGAAAAAGACCCCACCGCAGACGTTGAAGGCTTTGATGCCTGCCGTAAGGTTTGTATTCTTGCATCTCTTGCCTTCGGAAAGCATGTTTATCCTAACCAGGTTGAAACAGAGGGAATTTCAAACATTACATTAGAGGACGTATCATATATTTCTTCCGCCAACGGAGTTATAAAGCTTTTAGGTCAGATTAAATATATAAATGACGATGAAATTGCCGCATTCGTAAGTCCCGCAGTTGTATTTAACGGCTCACAGCTTGCCAGCGTTAACGGTGTGTTCAATGCAATTCTTGTAAGAGGCGACGCAGTAGGCGACGTTTGCTTCTACGGTCAGGGCGCAGGTAAGCTCCCCACCGCCTCCGCAGTTGTTGCGGATATGGTTGACTGTGCAAAGCATACCGACAGACGCAAGATTTTCGGCTGGGGCGCAGGTGCGGAAAATTATGTTGTTGACCATAAGGCAGTGCTTGAAATGCCTTTCTATGTTCGCACAAAGAGCACGGAAGCAAAGGTAAAAGCGACGTTTAACGATGTTAAATTTCTCAGCAGAATCGGTCAGCCCTCGGATGAGGTTGCATTTATTACCGATTCCATGACCGAAAACGAGCTTAACGCAAAGCTTGCTGATTTCAGCGTTATTAATACAATTAAAGTAACAAATTACTAATATATTCAGGAGGACAGTATGGCACTTATTGTTCAGAAATTCGGCGGTTCATCTGTTGCCGATGCCGAGCGAGTAATGAATGTTGCCCGAATTGTCAGCGACACCTACAAGGCAGGAAACGATGTTGTTGTAGTTGTATCGGCGCAGGGCGACACAACGGATGATTTAATTGAAAAAGCGGCTGAGATTAATCCCACCGCTGCAAAAAGAGAGATGGACCAGCTTCTCACGGCAGGCGAGCAGATTTCAATTTCTCTGCTGGCTATGGCTATTGAAAGTCTGGGATATCCCGTTATCAGTCTGTTAGGCTGGCAGGCAGGATTTAATACAAATTCTGTTTACGGCTCTGCAAGAATTAAAAATATTAAGCCAAACAGGCTTCAGGCTGAAATTGCAAAGCACAATATTGTCGTTGTTGCAGGCTTTCAGGGTATAAACAGATACGACGACCTTACCACATTGGGCAGAGGCGGATCCGATACCTCCGCAGTGGCTATTGCGGCGGCTCTTCACGCTGATAAATGCCAGATTTTCACCGATGTTGAGGGCGTTTACACAGCGGATCCGAGAAAGGTTGAAAACGCTAAAAAGCTTAAAGAAATCACTTATGACGAAATGCTTGAGCTTGCAACACTGGGCGCACAGGTGCTTAATAACCGCAGTGTTGAAATGGCTAAAAAATATTCGGTAGAACTTGAGGTTCTGTCTTCTCTTAACCCTGTTCCGGGTACTATTGTTAAGGAGGTTGCTAAAATGGAAAAAATGTTAATTCGCGGCGTTACTAAGGATAAGGACGTTGCTCTTGTATCAATCCTCGGAGTAAATGACACACCGGGCGTTGCCTTTAAGGTGTTCTCAAAGCTTTCACAGAAAAATATCAACGTTGATATAATTCTTCAGTCCTTCGGCAGAAACAATACAAAGGATATCGTATTCACTGTTAATAAGGAAAACGGTCCTCTTGCCGTTGAGCTTCTCGGCGAGGTTTCAGACCTTGACGGTGCACAGATTGTCTGCGATACAAGTGTTGCTAAGGTTTCAATAGTAGGCGCAGGTATGGAATCTCATCCCGGCACCGCCACAAAGATGTTTGAGGCTCTCTATGAGAGAGGAATTAATATCAAGATGATTTCAACTTCCGAAATCAAGATTTCCGTTATCATTGACGCAGAGGACGCAGACCGTGCTGTTTCCGCCGTTCACGCCGCCTTCATCCCTAATGATTAATACAAACCAATTAGTTATAAAAAAGAACTGCACTATTCATTAAAATTGTGCAGTTCTTTTCTATTTGTAATTACTTTTTTTGAAAATCTTTTCCTGTGATTAAATAATCAATGGATACATTAAAATATTGGGACATTTTACATAGCATTTGCAGGCTTGGCTCTCTTTTGCCGTTTTCGTAGTGAGAAAGCGCCTCTCTACTGATGTTAAGGTCCATAGCCACCTTTTGCTGATTAAGTTTTCGTTCTTTTCTAATTTTTTTTAATCCTATCAATCAATCAGCCCCTTGACATTATTGTAACAATTTGTTACAATAATTATGTTACAATATGTAACATAATTATTATTTGGGAGGAATTAAAAATGAAAAAAATTATTAGTATTGCTCTCGCATTAACAATGCTTGTTTGCGCTACTGCGGGGATACAGGTTAACGCTTATGCTGCAGATAATACAGATATATCAAACGCAGAGCAATTAAGTTTTAATCCAGTATCTTCTTTTACTTTAGATTATTGTGCTGAAGACAACGAGGACGACAGGACAGATTATTATTACTACAAATTTAAACCAACAAATAATTATGAAACGATTTATGACTTGTCATTACAGACAAATGCTGACGATAAAATAATAACCGTACGCTTTTTAGATGATGTTAAAATCACATCGTCCACGGTTGAATATACAATTCGGTATGAATATACTGTTGACTCTAATTCCAAAAAAAATTTGGAATTGCTTTTTGACAACCATCTTTGCATATATAATCTTGATGAAAATATAGGATATGAGCTCAATCCCAAACAGGAATGTTACATTGAAGTTGAGATAGAGTCATCAAAAGTGTCTGATAATGATTATATTGAACTATCTTTTAGCGAGCATAAACATAATTTTAAAGAGGATCCTTCTCTCGAAGGCTTTATATGTCCAAAATGCGGTGTTGAAATATGTTATTGGGAGTTAATAAGTGTTACCAATTCATATCCAACATATAACGGTAAAGTGAAAATTCCAAAAGTTAAAGTAGAAGACCCTTATGGAAATATTATTCCGTCTAGTAATTACGAATTGTCATATCCTAAGATTGTGAACGCAGGGTATTATAAAGTAAATGTTAAGGTGAATAGTCCGTATAAATGCAGTATTGATGAACCATTTGTTGTAAAACCAGCTTCATCAAAGAACAATAAAGTATCCTTATCAAAGACTACATATACCTATGATGGTAAAACTCATAAACCTGCTGTAACCGTAAAAACATCTTCAGGGAAAAAATTATCGGCAGGAACCGATTATAAACTGGTTTATGCAAGCGGATTGAAAAATGTAGGAAAATATTCTGTAAAGGTAGATTATAAGGGAAATTATTATAAAAATTGCGCCTTAAAATATGAAAGGGGAGCAGCACTTGTTTCGTATGCTTTAGGTAATTATAATGGTACTAAAACAATGTATTTCACAATAAAGCCTAAGGGTACAAGTATTTCAAGTGTTTCTGCTAAATCAAAGGGATTTACTGTTAAATGGAAAAAGCAGGCAACGCAGACAACAGGCTATCAAATTCAATACAGTACATCAAGTAAATTTACGAATGCTAAAACAGTTACTGTATCAAGTAATAAAACCACATCAAAAACAATAAAAAAATTAAAGTCAAAGAAAAAATATTATGTTCGTGTGCGTGCTTATAAGACCGTAGGCAAGACAAAATATTACAGCTCTTGGTCAAAGACAAAGACCGTTACAACTAAAAAATAAGCGGTACTTTATATTGTATGCAAAATTTTTCTTGACACGGGGGTTGAGATGTGGTAATATAATGCCACAACAAAGAAGGACGCACCCGTTCTCCCCTTAAGTTAACGTGAAAAGGGCAATACTTAATGTAGCTTATGTTAAGTGCGGGCGTTCTGCGTCCGCACTTTTAATTATTTTAAAGAGGTGTTTTTTATCAGTAAAGATACTCCGCAGCTTAACGGTGAAATCAGAGATAAGCAGTTAAGAGTAATATCCGACACAGGCGAGCAGTTAGGTATTATGAGCGCAAAAGAGGCTCAGAAAATAGCTGACAGCAAGGGTGTTGATTTGGTTAAGATTGCTCCTCAGGCAAAGCCGCCGGTAGCAAAGATTATGGATTATTCCAAATACCGCTACGAGCAGGCAAAGCGTGAGAAGGAAAACCGCAAGAAGCAGAAGGTTATTGATACTAAAGAGATTAGACTGTCTCTTAATATTGATATCGGCGACTTTAACACAAAGGTTAACCAGGCAAGAAAATTTCTTGAAAAAGGCGACAAACTCAAGGTATCCATCAGGCTCAGAGGCCGTGAGATGGCTCACCCGGAGCTTGGCGAAACCAATATGAACCGTTTTGCCCAGCAGCTTCAGGAAATTGCCAATGTTGATAAAAAGCCCAAGCTTGAGGGACGTCAGATACTTATGTTTATGTCTCCCAAGAACACAAAATAATTATTAAAGTAATTTAGTTTATACGGAGGAATTATTATGCCAAAGATTAAGACACACAGCGGTGCAAAAAAGCGTTTTAAAACCACTAAAAGCGGCAAGGTTAAACGTGCCCATGCCTACACATCTCATATTCTTACAAAGAAGTCAACAAAGCGTAAGAGAAATCTTCGTAAGCAGGTTGTTGCTGATGTAACAAATCAGAAGCAGTGCAAGAGACTCGTTCCTTACAAATAAGAAGAACAAAACTAACGGAGGTAATTAATTATGGCAAGAATTAAAGGCGCTATGGCGACTCGTAAAAGAAGAAAAAAAGTATTAAAAGCAGCAAAGGGCTACTACGGTTCAAAGCACCGTCTTTTCAAAACAGCTAAGCAGGCTGTAATGAAGAGCGGTCAGTATGCATATATCGGCAGAAAGCAGAAGAAGAGAGATTTCAGACGTATGTGGATTACTCGTATTTCCGCTGCCTGCAAAATGAACGGAATGAACTATTCAACATTTATGAACGGCCTTAAGAAAGCAGGCATTGACCTTAACAGAAAAATGCTTTCTGAAATTGCCGTTTCAGATCCGGAGGCATTTACAGCTCTCACAGAGACTGCAAAGGCTGCTCTGTAAATCAAATATACCCAACGGGGCGTTCATTGAACTGCTCCGTTTTTTATTATTTAATAATAAATTAAATATTTTGTTCATTTGTCAATGATGTGACACCGAGGAATTAAAAATTAAAAAGTGTTGA
>JBJEPO010000190.1:0-1997 GCA_051881275.1 Eubacterium sp.
TCCACAAATCGTATGCAAGAATATAGCACCAAGTCATATCCGGCCAAAGCATATCGTGCTTATTTTTTGATGTGTAAATGCCCCACCAACCTGTCATACAGAAGATATTGATTAAGCCGGCAATACCGTTAAGCCAGTTCCACCAGCCGCCGTAAATCCAGACATTTTCGCTTGACAGCCACCAACCGCCTGTAAATCCGCCTTTGATAGCCGATTCAAAGTCAGATGCCACTGCGATAAGAATATTGATTGCAACAATAACAAAGGGAAATACCTTAAACCATTCCTTCTTGCCTATGCCCCATTTGTACTTAAGCATCATAAAGCCTATACAGCCTGCTGTTGCCGCATAAAGCTTGGCATAATGGAACCAACCGTTCATATAAATATGAGTCTGATTGTTAATTGCCCACTCTGCACCGGATTTTGCCCCAATGGCAATAGCAATAAAGTATACCGTCAGTGCGGCAGGAAGAACTAAGAAACAAAAAATTCCGCCTGCTTTTGAACGACGTGCAATCTCGTTAAAAATAACAAGACCTGCGAAAACCAAAACCCAGCCAAGAAGCTGATAGAATGAGTTTTCGCCATAAATTTGGAATAACATTTTATTTTCCTCCTCATAATAATTTATCATCAAAGTGCTACTGCACTTCAATTTCCTTAATCATAATTTCATTACCTTTAAGCAGATAGGTATTGTCACCTGAACATTTGGGACAGGTCTTTCCGTATTCAACTGTGGAATACCTTTCACCGCAATCTTCGCAATATGTCACCGCAGGTATTTCATCAATAATCAGCTTTGCACCGTTCATAAGTTTTGATTTACTGCAAGCCCATTTCCAGCAATCCTCCAAATAATCGTGAAGGACTCCGGATACCTGCCCTATTTCAAGAGTAACGGAAGAAATAAGGCTTACACAGTTTTCCTCTCCTACCTCTTCAACCTGCTTAATAATATGAAACACTATACCAAGCTCGTGCATAATATTAACCCTTTTTGGCTTTTTTGATAGCAATTTTTCTCTTAATCATATAAGGCAGAATTGCTTTCATTTTGTCATCGGAGTTAACCATTGTACTGCATTCGGGGTGCTCTCTGTGAAGCTTGATTGCGTCAAACTCGCACTTTGTTGTACACACACCGCAACCGATACATTTGTTTTCATCAACCACAGATGCACCGCAGCCAAGACAACGTGCAGTTTCAATTTTAACCTGCTCCTCTGTAAAAGCCTTATGAGCATCTCTAAAGGAGGTTTTGTGATTAATACTTTTATCCATTCCCGGTATTTGACGGGACGAATTGTCATATGCTTCAACCTTAATATTATCTTTGTCAAGCTCAATAAAATCTCTGCGATTTCTGCCGATAGTAAGACTTGCATTGTAGTGAACAAATCTGTGGATTGACTCAGCGCCCTCTTTACCTGCTGCAATAGCATCAATGGCAAATTTAGGTCCTGTGTAAACGTCACCGCCCACAAAAATATCCTTTTGAGTTGTTTGATATGTTAGACTGTCAGCATTAGGTCTGCCGTTTGGTGCAATTTCCAACTGCTCATCCTTAAGCATATCTCCCCAGTCAATGCTTTGTCCGATTGAAAGATATACATTGTCGCATTCAATGGTTACAGTGTCATTTTCGTCATACTGTGGGTTAAAGCGTCCACTTTCGTCTGTAACCGACAGACATTTCTTAAGTACAATACCTGTAACATTTCCATTTTCTGTAAGGATTTCCTTTGGACCCCAACCGTTTTGGATTGTAATACCTTCATCCTCAGTTTCAAATATTTCTTCTGCAGAGGCAGGCATTTCTTCTCTGCTTTCAAGGCAGTACATACCAAGCACATCGGCACCGCATCTTTTAACAGAACGAGCCACATCAACAGCAACATTACCGCCACCGATAACTACTGTTTTCTTGCCGTTAAGGTCTAAGCTTTGATTTTCGGCAATGGTATGAAGAATATCAAGGGCACTCATAACGC
>JBJEPO010000190.1:2097-6020 GCA_051881275.1 Eubacterium sp.
TCTAAGCTTTGATTTTCGGCAATGGTATGAAGAATATCAAGGGCACTCATAACGCACTCTGCATCCTCGCCTACAATACCTGCACGGCGTGAGCCTTGACATCCGATTGCAATATAAAATGCCTCGTATCCCTGCTCTCTTAACTGGGCAAGTGTAATGTCCTTACCAACCTCAACGCCACACTTAATCTCTACACCAAGCTGACGGATAATATCAATTTCTGCCTCAACTACATCCTTTTCAAGCTTGTAAGACGGAATACCATAGGTCAGCATACCGCCGGGCTTTTCGTTCTTTTCAAACACTGTTGGGCGATAGCCTGTAACTGCAAGATAATATGCACAGGAAAGACCTGCAGGACCACCACCGATAATAGCAATTTTGTTTTTGAACTCTCCTCTGTTTGAAGGAATAACCTTTTTTGGAATGTATCTTTTGTCAGCGTCTAAATCTTGCTGAGCAATAAATCTTTTAACCTCGTCAATAGCAACAGCTTGGTCAATAGTACCACGGGTGCAAGCATCCTCACATCTTCTGTTGCATACTCTACCACATACGGCAGGGAACGGATTTTCTTTCTTTATCAAAGCGAGGGCATCTGTATATCTGCCCTGAGATGCCATTTTAAGATAGCCCTGTACTGCAATATGAGCAGGACAGGCAGTTTTACATGGTGCTGTACCTGTATCGTAGCAGTTAATTCTGTTTTTGTCACGGTAATCCGGTGACCACTTTTCCTCGCTCCACTCATTTGTGTCAGGCAGCTCCTGCTTTGGATATTCTATATGTCCACCGTCCTTAGTGCATAATTTTTGACCGAGCTTTACTGCACCTGCAGGGCAGTATTCAACGCATCTGCCACAGGCTACGCAGTCCTTTGCCTCAACTCTGGCAACATATGCTGAGCGTGACATATTCGGAGTGTTAAAAAGCTGAGACGTACGCAGTGCATTGCACACCTTAACCTGACAGTTGCATATAGCAAAAATTTTGTTTTCACCATCAATATTGGTAATTTGATGAACAAAGCCGTTATCCTCTGCTCTTTGCAAAATCTCCATTACCTTTTCACGAGTTATATAATGGCCTTTGTTTGTTTCAACAAGGTAATCAGCCATATCTCCTACACCGATACACCAATCCTCAGGGTCATCGGCACAGCCCTCACCGCATATTGCACGGGAGTAACGGCAGGAACACGGACCTGCTGCATATTTGCCGTCATACTTATCAAGCCAGTGAGAGATATGCTCAACGCTGGCACTTTCGTTTTCCATCTCAATAGCCTTTTCAACAGGAATAACATGCATACCTATTCCTGCTCCTCCGGGAGGTACCATTGGGGTAATCTTTTCAAGTGGAAGCTGAGTCATTCGTTCAAAAAAATTTGCAACCTGTGGATGCTCCACAATGTTATCCCACTTCATATTGAAAAATTCTGCACTGCCGGGTACAAACATAGGAAGGACATACTGCTTTGTTCTTGTAGGATTTTCCCAGTTATATTCAATAAGACCTACATTTGCCATTTCCTGAAGTATGTTTTCGAGATAATCGGCGTCCTTACCTGTTGCCTTTTGAATTTCAGGAAGAGTCATACCCTTATGCACCTTCATTTTTAGTGCAACCTCTGCCATTTCATCTGTTACCATACAGGCAAGTCCCCAATATTCAGGGTCGTTGACGGTCATTGTTTCACCGATTTTCGGCACCCACGGAATTTTATAAAGAATGCGGTCCGTAATCTTTTTACCCAGCTTTAAAATAAGCTCACGGGGTGGCTCGTCAGAGTGATTTTCGTAATAGTGCATTACTCTGTCCTCATAAACTCTGTCTTGAGGAGGTTTAACCGTGTCAAATTTGTACTCGTAAGTGTTCTCTTTTTCCATCAAAATTCTCCTACGCAATAAGATTATATATCACATATTAAAACATTGTTAACTTTTTGTCAATATACAAGGATGACGGGATATATAATTTTTGGCTTTAATTTAAAAGTTTCAATTATTTTGTAGTTTCCTACTTGTTTTTTTCAACACTTTTTGAGTTTGCATAGATTTTGTGCATTGTTTCGTCATCATAATGAGTATCAAGATATTGCTCAAAGTGATTTTTCGCATCTTCGCCGTTATCTCGCTTATCCATTCGTATTGCCGCTGAAGCAGACAGCGTAGCATCAAATACAAAGAATGCTATAAATGCCCAAATGATTACTTTGTCAAATGGAATACTGATTTTATCAAAGCATTTGCTCATAAAAGGTATCACAAGTTTTACCCAAAATAAACCCAGTACTCCCCAGAACAGAGAATACAAAAGACAAACCCTGCCATTGATATTGAGAGGCAAATGGCTGTAATCCCAAGCTACCGAGCCGAAGCAAATTTCCTGTCCTAATGAACAGATATATTCAACAACAGTTCCGCTGACAAAAGCAACTAAAAATATCTTCCAAGCAGATGAATTTTGAAAATGCACAAGTAAAAGCGTGAGAAGTACGGCACCCATACCATAGGCTACGCTGAGATGTCCAAGTACAAGCGACTTTCTGCTTTCTATAAAGCCGTGTTTAATCAGGCACCAAAGAGTTTCAACACCGTAACCCAAATAACAGCCTGAAATAAATATCCATACATATTGATAAAAATTAAATTTTACCATTTGATTTCTCCTCTCTTACAATAAAACTGTATAATTAAAGTACAGCTTTTTCCTTTGTTTGAGCATCAATTCTTTTTAAATCTTTTTTCAATGAACTATGACTGAAAATCAAAGTCATGGCAAGAAATACTGCAAAGAACAAAGCAAGTATCAATGCACTTTTTCCTGCATTTGAACCGGATGTTCCGCTGATTGCTTCCTTGAAGAGTTGCGTTGAATATGTCATCGGCAGAATTTTATTGATAACTCTAAAGAAGCCTGACTGTGTTTCTATCGGGAAAGTACCGGCGCAGGAGGTAAGCTGAAGAATAAGCAGTAAAAGTGAAACAAATTTGCCTGCGTCACCGAGATTTACAATACAAAACTGTATAATCGTCATAAAGGTTAATGAAACAAGTATGCAGGACATAAACAGCATTAACGGATTATTTACAACGATGTGAAGAATATCCTTAATCACTATTGCAAGAAGTACACCCTGAGCCATACTGATTAGGCCGAAGGACAATGTTCTTAAAATTATTCTGTTGGAGTCCTTGGTAAGTGATTTGATTTTTCTGTTATAGTCAAGATAGATTCCAAAATATATCATCAGACCGCCTACCCAAAGAGATAAACACATAAAGTAAGGTGCGAAGGCTGAGCCGTAATTCTCCACCGGCTGAATATATTCTGTTACCGTTGAAACGGGCTCTTCGGCATAATCTGCAAGTCCGTCCAAAGCATTTAGTTGTATGATAGTATCGGTGATTGATTCATCAACACCATCCTTTGCAGTGCTAATACCGCTGTCAAGTTGAGTTGCACCATCATTAAGTGAATATGCACCTGTTCTTAATGTTGCTATACCATTATCAAGCTGAACTGTACCGACAGACAAATCTTTCGCACCTGTTGATAACTTGTCAGCACCTGCAAGTAATTTACCTGAGCCGTCTGCAAGAGCCAAAACACCGTTTGAAAGTGCAGGTACCTTTGAATTGAGTTGCATAAGACCTGTGCTAAGTTCACCTGCTCCCTCGTCAAGTGCATTTACTCCCTGAGTAAGAGCAGGGATTTTTGATGTTAATGAAGAAGTACCCTCTTTAAGCTGAGCAGCACCGTCAGCAGCTGATGCAACACCATCAGTATAACTGTTAACGCCTGTGCTTAGTGTGCTTGCACCGATTGAAAGCTCATTTGCGCCTTGATTAAGAGCATTGCTGTTACTGTTAAGAGTATTAAGTCCTGTTTTTAATGCCTGTGCTCCTGAGTTTAGTGTA
>JBJEPO010000191.1:0-34104 GCA_051881275.1 Eubacterium sp.
ATAAATGTATCGGCTGCGGTATGTGTGCGAGAAACTGTCCTGTGGGCGCAATCGTCGCAACAGATTATATCGCACCTAATCATAAGCTTTCATCTTATGAAATTAATCACGAAAAATGTATTAAATGCGGCGCTTGTATCGCTAATTGCCGACTGAAGGCAATCAGCAAGCAGTAAGGAGGGCTTAAAAATGGATATGGTTAGTTTAAAAATCAACGGTATTCCCGTTCGTGCACCAAAAGGCTCAACTATTCTTGACGCCGCCAGACATACAGGTATTGAAATTCCCACCTTATGTTTTATGAAGGACATAAACGAAATCGGCGCCTGCCGTATTTGCATTGTTGAGGCAAATGAGGGACGTGGATTTAAAATAGTTACCTCCTGTGTATATCCCGTATCCGAGGGTATGGAGGTACTCACAAATACAGAGAGGATTCAGCAGTACAGAAGAACAACACTTGAGCTTATACTGTCAGTTCACGATAAAAACTGTCTGTCCTGTATCCGTTCAACAAACTGCGAGCTGCAAAAGCTCTGCTTTGACTACGGTGTTGACCATTCAAGATTTGAAGGCGAAAATCCCCATTATGAAAAGGATACCAGCACTCCTCATCTTGTTAGAGATAACAATAAATGCATTCTCTGCCGCCGCTGTGTAGCAGCCTGCAAACAGCAGTTTGTAAGTGTTATCGGTCCTAATGACCGTGGTATGGATACATCAATCGGTCAGCCCTTTAATCTTCCGCTTAATGAAACACCCTGTATTTCCTGCGGTCAGTGTACTGCCGTATGCCCCACAGGCGCTCTTACGGAAAAGGACGATACATACAAGGTATGGGCGGCACTTGCCGACCCCACAAAGCACGTTGTTGTACAGACTGCGCCGTCAATCCGTGCAACAATAGGCGAGTGCTTCGGTATGCCAATCGGCACTAATGTTGAGGGCAAAATGGTTGCCGCACTGCGCAGACTCGGATTTGACAAGGTATTTGATACGAATTTCGGTGCTGACCTTACTATTGTTGAGGAGGCTACTGAGCTTGTTGAGCGTTTAAATAACGGCGGAACTCTGCCGATGATTACCTCCTGTTCACCGGGTTGGGTTAAATTCTGTGAATTTTATTATCCGGATTTGCTTAAGCATCTTTCAACCTGTAAATCACCTCAGCAGATGGGCGGAGCAGTAATTAAAACATACTACGCTGAAAAAATGGGAATTGACCCCAAGGATATTGTCAGCGTGTCTGTAATGCCCTGTACCGCCAAGAAATTTGAAATCGGACGTGATGACCAGTCAGCCGCAGGCGTTCCCGATGTGGATATCGCATTAACTACAAGAGAAATCAGCAGAATGTTTAACAGAATGGGTATTAACTTCGCCGCACTTCCCGACGAGGAATTTGACAGTCCTCTCGGTGATGATACAGGAGCCGCAGTAATATTCGGTGCAACCGGCGGTGTTATGGAAGCCGCTGTAAGAACTGCTAACGCTTGGATTAACGGCTCAAAGCAGCCTCTTGAATTTGAAGCGGTTAGAGGTACAAAAGGACTTAAAGAGGCAAGCGTTTACCTTGACGGAAAAGAGCTTAAGCTTGCCGTTGCTTCGGGTGCCGCAGCAGCGAAGGTTGTTATGGACCAGTTAAAGGCAGGCAATCCGAAGGGCTGGGGATTCATTGAAATTATGGGATGCCCCGGCGGTTGTGTAAACGGCGGCGGACAGCCGATTCAGCCACAGTATATCCGTGATACCGTTGATTTAAAGGCATTGCGTGCAAAGGCTCTTTATGACCAGGATAAGTCAATGGAACTTCGTATGTCCCATGAGTCACCGGTTATCAAAACCCTTTACAGCGAATGGTATGACGGCTTCGGCGGACCTAAAGCCCACCACGACCTGCATACCTCCTACACCCCAAGAAAAAAATACAATGTATAACACAAAACACCCCTCCGAAATCTCGGAGGGGTGTTAGTTTATAACATTTTGGTGATAATTAATTGTATTATTTCGTCAGTTGATTTGCGTTGTGAATCAGGGTTTCAATGGCGTCCTGTCCGCATTTATCGTAAACGGTTCGCATGCCTGCGGTATATTCAGGGGGACGGCTATCAAGGTTGTGACAGTCGGAGCCTACCAAATGTATATGCCCTGTATTCATAAGCTTAATAAGCTTTTTCTTAATTTGCCTGGGAGAGTCGGCAAAGGAGCCGATGTTAACCTGTGCAAGACAGCCCATTTCAATAAACTGCTCAAGACGGTAGGTGTCGTCCATCAGTGCCCTGTATCTTTCAATATGGGCTAAAATCGGCTTGATACCGTAATCACACCGAAGATTTGAAAGCCTCTCATAGCTACCCTGTGAAAAAGAGGAGGAGAACGGATGCTCAATCAAGGCGTAATCCGAATTGCCTATTTTCAGCTCGGATAAATCGTCATTGTTAAACAGGTATTTGCTGATATAAACCTCCGCCGCTGGTATTAGACGGGGACTTCCCGGAGGAAGAGCGTTAACAAGGGCAGAATAAGACCTTTCTCTTCTTCGTAGGAAATCAGTCAGCGAAATTTCATCGGAATAATAATGGGGTGTAAGCACTATTGTATTGCATCCCTGCTGCTGAAGCCTTGCAATCATTCTCAGACTGGTCTCAATATCGGGCGAGCCGTCGTCAATGCCGGGGAGTATGTGACAGTGCATTTCCACCAAATTTTCAATAAACATTATAATTACCTTCCCATATCTCTGCTGTCACGGGGGTAACGGTCACGGTCGTATCTGTCATATCCGCCGTAGGGACCGTAACTGCTGTAACTGCTGTAACGCTTGTCGTATCTGTAGCTGCCGGCGTAGCCGTACTTTTCCTTAGATTCTGTGTCAACGGAATTGATTATAAATCCGAGAATTTTAGCGTCAATAAATTCAAGAGAAGCGATTGCCTTTTGAATTTCGGGGTGTGTTGTTTTGTTAGACCTTACAACAAGCACCACTCCGTCGGACTCTCTTATTAAAGGCAGTGCGTCCGATACAACATTAATAGGCGGTGTGTCAATTATTATGTAGTCAAAATCGTTGCCGATTTCCTTTATAAATTCAGCCATTGGCTCACTGCCCAAAAGCTCCGCAGGGTTTGGCGGAATAGTTCCGGCGCTGAGCATAAATAAATTTCTGTATTCTGTGGTATGTATTACATTAAGAAGACTGACCTTCTCGGAATTTGATGATGAAACCTTGCCGCCGAGATAGTTTGTCAATCCGGGAGAGTTGGGCAGAGAGAAATAATTGTGAATTTTCGGCTTTCTTAAATCGCCGTCAATAAGCAAAACCTTTTGGTCTGCCTGTGCAAAGGATATTGCAAGATTTACAGTGGTTGTGGTTTTGCCTTCGTTGGGAACTGCCGAGGATACAACTATTGTTTTGCATCCTTTTTTCATAACAGAAAACATAATGTTTGCTCTTATACTCTTGTATGATTCTTCAACACGGAATTTAAGAGTAGAGTCCATATTTATGTCTTTTAAAAGCTGTCTTGAAGTGTTAACAGAAGCATTCGCTTTTTTCTTTGATGCCATTATTTGTCAGCTCCTTTCTTATCAGCAGGTTTAATTTCAAATTTCGGTACGGAGCCTAATACCGGAATACCGTATCTGTCAACAAGCTCCTCACTGCTCTTAACACGAACGTCAAGGAAGCTTCTCAGCAGAACATAAGCCGCCGCCAAAACAAATCCCGCAACTGCACCGATGGCGCATTTTTTAGGATAACCCAAGCTGCCTGCCGACATTGCCTTGATAGGCTTGTCCTCAACAGATGCCTGAACCAGTCCGCTGTTGGTTTCCTTCATCATTTGGGGTACGGTGGTTTCAAGCTGATGAGCAATTTCATAGGAAAGGTTTGCGTCAGTAGTTGTCACTGTTATCTTAAACATGGCGGTATTTTCTATCGCCTCTATTGTCATAGAATTATTAACTGCGCCCAATGTGTAATTTGAATTGAGCCTTTCGTTCATATCGTTAACAACACGTGAATGAAAGCCGTTTGTTTTCATTATTTCAATATATGTGTCAAGCATTTTCATAGCGTAGTTCATTTTTGATGTGTTTGAGCTTCGCACGTATTCGCTTGAGGCACTTGATGATGTTGTTGTATCGGTATTAAGTTCGTCGTTGGTATCAACGGCGTAAGCCAAAAATTCTACCGAGGAAGTGTATGTCAGGGTAGTAAAATTAGCCGTAAATATGTATGCCGCAATAATTCCTACAAGCGTTACGGCAACAATCAACTTCCATTTTCGTATTAATGCATATATTATTTTTTGCACATTTGCATCTATATTCATACTATTGTTCTCCTTTTATGCGTTCGCAGTTAGGTAAATATATATATATATATATTAATATTACTTTATTATTTCTGTTTTGTCAATGGACTTTATTTTAACATTTTTATTGACAAAATAATGATTATGACGGATAATGTAAAAAAACAGTTTAATTTAAGGAGACGGTGTATGTCGGACAATGTAAAAATGCCTCTCTGGGGTCCTTATTCAAAAAAATATATGGGTATAAGCCGTATTATTCAAAGCCTTGCCGATGAGGGTGCAAGATTTGATTTTACGGTGCATCCAACTCTGTGGAACAGCTCCGTTCCCGTGCCGAATGTTACGGTGCCGTCATCATATCATCTTTGGTCATGCAGTGCTGATTACGGCTTTTATTCATACCGTTACGAGCTTATGTGGAAGGATATGGTGTACGCCGATGTTTCCTATTCCAAAATCAATGACGAAGCGTATCTTATGCGCTGTGAGCTTGTAAATAATACCGATTTGTCACAAAACTGCATACTTAATGTTTTCGGTGCGCTGGAATTTCCCTTTGCAAATTTCATATCACTTGAAAAGCCGGAAAAATGTTATGTTGTAAATGCAAATGATTACGTTAGCTATGAGTATGCAAAGCCGAGACCCTGGGATGAGGAAAATCCCGACGGAATGTTCAAGGGAATGTTTCGGGACGGTGATTTTTACAAGGGAAGCGGCTTAGGCGACAGATGTGAAAATTATCACGTTCATTTCCTTAATATTAAACCCTTCGGCTGTGAAAAAGGGGATAAGGTTTCCTATAAGCTGTCCGGTGCAGGATTTGACAATCCTAAAATAGCGGTAAGATACAGAACAGTTACCGACGGCGACGCCCTGTTTGAGATTAACGGCGTTAAAACCGTATTCCCTCACAGTGACGATTTAACCATTGCTTACTTTGACTTTTATGAAAATCCCGAATTTGTAAGCCTCGGGGGAGCAGGCATTGAGCTTGATTTTATTGCCGTAACAGAACAGGGAGATGAAATAAGGGCGGTTAAAAAGCCTTATTCTTATGTACCGCAGATTGATACCCGTGATTTAGGATGCGGTCATAAAACAACCCTTACTTACCCTTATGAAGAATGTACCTTTAACATTCTCACTCACAACAAAAATACACGAGAGAGAACTCTTGAAAGCGGTAGCCTTGAGGACGCTCTTATTAATAGACTCTCAAACGGCGACCATACCTATGATGACCTTAAAGAGACCTTTTCAGGCTCGTTTAAGAGAAAAACCAGCGACGAGGGCTTTTTCCACAACACGCTGATTAAGTCAATATTTATTGAGCCTCATACATCCCATACGGAATATGTTGTTCTTTCAAAGGGTGATTTTCAGCCGCTGACAGAGGCGGAGTATGAAAATATTTACAGCAATGCGAAATTATCCGCAAAAGCAGAGGAATTTAATGAGCAGGGTAAAAAATACGCTCTTTCAACAAATATACTTAAATCAACCTTGCTTACCAATACGGTATATCCTGTTTACCGCCACGGCGAGAATGTAATTCATCACACCCCCGGTAAACGATGGGACAGCTTTTACACCTGGGACAGCGGATTTATCGGTATGGGACTGTTGGAGTTTTCACCGGATTTGTGCCGTTATGCCCTTGATATGTATTTATGCGATGACAGTAACAAGGACTTTTGCTTTTTGCTTCACGGCTCCCTTGTGCCTACTCAGTTTGTTGAGTATCTTGAACTGCTTAAACGCACCGAGGATAAGCACAGTCTTGATTTTATGTATGAAAAGGCTAAGCTTTACTATGAATTTCTACGTGGCAGAACCCACGGCTCCACCTGTGCAAAATTCGGCAACGGCTTGCTGACGACCTATGATTACTGGTATTCCTGCTCGGGTATGGACGATTATCCGGCACAGGTTGAAATGATGGCAAACAAGGCTCAGGAATATTCCTGTCCCTGCCTTTCAACCTCTCAGATAATCAGAGCAGGTAAAATTTTAAAAATGGTTGCCTCCTATTTGGGCAAAAATGACGATATTGCCGTTTATGACGATGATATTAAAGTATCGTCAAAGGCACTCAATGATCTTGCCTGGGATGAGGAGTCGGGATATTTCGGATATACAATGTACGATAAGGACAGGGATAAGCCGTATATTATGAAAACTGCCGACGGCGAAAACTGGGACAAAGGCTTTGACGGTGTTTATCCTTTAATTGCCGGCGCAGTTGACGGCGAAAGACGTGAAAGACTGCTTTCTCACATTAAAAATCCAAACGAGATGTGGTCGGCGGCAGGCGTCAGCGCAGTTGATATGTCCGCCTCATACTATTTTGACGACGGCTACTGGAACGGAAATGTCTGGATGAGCCATCAGTGGTTTGTATGGAAAACAATGCTTGACAATGGCGACGGTGATTTTGCCTTTGAAATTGCAAACCGTGCCCTTGAAATGTGGAAAGAGGAAACGGATTTTACATATAACACCTACGAGTGCTTCGGTATTAAAACACGACGCGGCGGCTGGTTCCATAACTTCGGCGGACTTTCAGCTCCTATCTGTATATGGGCAAACGCTTACTATAAGCCCGGCACCGTAACCAGCGGACTTGATTTGTGGACCGATTATCAGAAATGCACAAATGACAGCGCCGAAATCTCCTTTAAATATTTCGGCGATTGTGACAAATATACATTTATCGTAACCCTTGACGATAAAAACGATTATAAAGCAACTCTTGACGGCAGGGAAACCGAGTATTTTCAGCGTGTTAACGGCGCAATGGAATTTACCTTCGGCGGTGATGTTAAGTCAGGCGTGCTTAAAATAGAAAAAATATGAAAGGAAAAAGATATGGCTGACAGAATTTACGGCAGCGGCAACGAACCGCTTAAAATTCAATTTATAACCGACACTCATTATTATTCAAGAAAGGTCGGTACAGAGGGTAAGGCTTATAAAAAAGCCGAGTCAAAAAGCCAAAAGGTTATTAAGGACACCGACCTTGTGCTTAAGGCAGGCTTTGATATGCTTTGCGAGGACACATCAACGGATATTGTTGTGCTGGCAGGCGACACCACAAAGGACGGCGAAATTGATTCTCATAAAGAAATGATTGAGATGCTCCGTGATTTGAAAAAGCGGGGCAAGAGAGTTTATGTAATTACCGCCACCCACGATTTCAGAGACGGCGGTGTGGCAGACGGCTACGACGGTGACGAAACAATTAAGGTTCCTGCAGTAGGCGACAGACATGATTTGTGGGAAATGTATTATGAGTTCGGTCCCAACGAGGCTATTTCCACCCATGAGGAGTCAATGAGCTACGTTGTACAGCTTGCACCGGGATACCGTCTTTTTGCCCTGAATGACGACACTAACTACAAGCCTGAGGGTGAGCGCGGCTCGGGATTTTCCGATGACTGTATGAACTGGATTATGGAGCAGTTAAAGGACGCTCAGGATAACGACCAGTACGTTATAGCAATGACCCATCATCCTATGATTGCGCCGTCACCCTTCTATGCAATAATCGGTAAGGGCGATATGCAGAGAAATCACGAAACCACAAGGGAGATTTTTGCCGACGCAGGACTTCACTGTATGCTGACGGGTCATACACATATCCACGACATAAGCTACATAACCTCTAAAAAAGGCAACAGATTTTATGACATTGCCTGCGGTGCTATGGTAGGCTGTCCTCCTGTAATGCGTAACGTAACCTTTGACCCGAAAAACGCAAAGATTGACGTTGAAACCGTAACAATTAAAGATGTTCCCGGACTTGACACCGACGGAAAGCCCTTTGATGAATATATGAAAGGCTTTTTCTTCGGTATGATAGGCGAAGTAATTTGGGCAATGGGCAATGATATTGACCGTCTTGCAGAAATGACGCCTGCATTTTCAATTCCCGGTGAAAAGGTTAAAAAGCTTGCGCCGATTATCAAGCCTATCGGTAAATGGCTCAACAAGCTTACCTTCAAAAAGGTATGGCGTTTGTGCAAAAAAGAGTGCGGTCTTAAAAAGGCTGACATTGCCGATATTGCAGACAACAGAGTGGTTGATTTTATTCTTGAGCTTGTGCAGAATCTCTACTGCGGCGATTCACCCTACGGACCTGAAACGAGAGAATATAAGCTCACCTGCGGACTGCTTAATGTAATTGATTCCTTCCTTGATACAATACATCTTAAGCTGGGCAAATTCCTTAAGGGTGCAACCACCGTCAGAGCACTTGTGGAGCCGCTTTTGTGGAATCCGGGCTATTGCGACGCCGAGGCAACGCTTCCTCTTTATCCCGTTTATGATGAAAGCAATCCTGCACCTAAGCAGGAAGAAAAACCGTTTAACGACCCTGTTAAAAAGAGTAAAAAAGGACCTCTTGTACTTCTGATACTTATTCTTCTTGTAATACTTGCTTTGGCAGTTATTGTGGGAATTATTGCTCTCATCGTTTGGGCGGTTGTTGTAATTATCCACGCCGTTTCGGGTACGGCGGCGCTGGGACTGCTGTTTTCTTAAAAAATAGTTGTTGCAATAAGCTTTTATTACTGATATAATAAATCCGATAAATCAATATTTTACATAAGGAGTAAATTTATGGCAGACAAGAAAAAAATCAGCCTCGGCGGAATTGATAATGCCGCAGAGGAAAAAGGCTCGTTCATCAAAACTCTTTGGCAGCTTGTTAAATTCCTTGTTGTATCGGGACTTGTAACAATTATCCAGCTTGTTTTGGCAAATGTTCTTCCGCTTATCTTTGATAGCGTTACGGCAACTCTTCCCGCTTTTCTTCAGGGAATTTTTGCACCGGACGTTATCTTTGACGCTTCAACACCTAAGGGACAGGACCAAATGGCAAAATACGTTGTTGACGGCGTTGTAACCTGGGGTTATCTTCTTCCGTTCTTCCTTTCAAACCTGATTGCTAATATCTACGGCTTCTGGCAGAACAAGAAGACTACCTTCAAATCAGACGCACCTTGGTACAATTTCGCAATTTACATTGTACTTATGATTGCTCTCATCCTGTTCTCAACCTGGTTCCAGGGCTGGCTTGTAGGTATCATTGCAAAGGTTGACTGGGCTTGGCTTCAGGCTCTTGCAAGAACAATCGCAGGTCTTGCGGCAGGATTTGTACAGATGGTTGTACTCTTCCCGATGGAAAAATTTGTTTTGCTTAAAGAAAAGAAGCCTGCAGAAGACGAGGCAGCACAGGCATAAACAGTTTTATCTGAAAATTTCAATTCTAAATTCCGCTCGGTTCACAGCCGGGCGGTTTTTTATAAAATAATACTTAATTCTGTATTTTAGTAATTGTATATTTATTTATTTAATGATATAATTACTATGTGTAAATATGTTCAAACAAGCGAAGCAATACGAGGGATTAATTTGTGAAAAACGACAGCACTAATAATAACGACAATCTAATAATAGGCAGAAATGCGGTAATTGAACTGCTCAAAAGCGGCAGAGAGGTGGAAAATGTACTCATTGCCAAAGGGGAGCACGAGGGTTCAATTAAAAGAATAATCTCTATGTGCAGAGAGAATAAAATCGTTATAAAGGATGTTGACAGGAAAAAGCTTGATTTTATGTGCTCCGGTGCAAATCATCAGGGCGTTGCCGCCAATGTGCCAGCACATTCCTATTCAACGGTTGACGAAATACTTGAATATGCTAAAGAAAAGGGAGAGCCTCCGTTTATTATAATCTGTGACGAAATTGAGGACAGCCATAATTTAGGCGCAATAATCCGTACTGCTGAGGCATGCGGTGCCCACGGAATAATTATACCAAAGCGCAGAAGCGTGGGGCTGAATTTTACTGTTGCAAAAACCTCCTGCGGCGCAGTTGAATATATGCGTGTTGCAAGAGTGGGCAATATCGCCCAAACCATAGACGGCTTAAAAAAGCAAAATATTTGGGTTTATGCCGCCGATATGGACGGCGAGCCTTGGTGCCGTGCAGATTTTACCGACGGCACTGCCCTTGTTATCGGTAACGAGGGCAAAGGTGTTGGCAGACTTGTTAAGGAAAAGTGCGACACGGCGGTAAGCCTGCCGATGATGGGACAGGTTAATTCCCTTAATGCCTCCGTTGCGGCAGGAATACTAATGTACGAAGTAAGAAAGCAACGCCTCGGCTTGTAATTTTATACGCAAGGCAACAGCAAAAGCGACAAATATCGCTTTAATACTGCATTTTTGACGGGTTCGGATTATTACCGTTACCCTATGGTGATGAAATGAGCGAGAATTTATCAATAGACGAAATTATCAGACAAGCTGAAAAGATTAAGCAGGAAACTGAATATCATCTTAAAATGGCGGAAAAAAGCCTTGATGAAAAGGCGAAAAACGCTATTGAAGAGGTTACTGTGGAGCCTGAAAAGGTGATAGAGGACGTCAGCAAGGCTATTACTGAAAATGCCGACAAATCAGATGATGATGTTAAGCTATACAATGCTAAAAGCGGTGACGACGACGGAGATATGAAAATTGTTTCCGATAACAAAAGCAACGCCGGCAAAACAAAGGTGATAGGCACAATTAAAAATGCCGCCGAAAGAACAAAAAGGGTTATTCTGCCCAAGGATTGTGATGATGACAGCGATATGAAAATCGCACCGGATTTATCTGCCGGCGACGATATATTTGACGCACAGGACGAGCCTGTAAAGCCTGTTGCAATCAGCAGTAATACCCGGGTTGACAAAAGGTCCGATTTGCAGGAAATTCCTACCATTATGGCTGTTGACCAGCTTGACAGAATTAGCTTTTATGACGCCGAATACAAGGAAGAAACCGGCGTTCAGATGAAATTTGAGGGCTTTGACGACGAGATTGAAAATGTTGATTCCATAGACGAAAATCTGGCGGAACAGCAGTTGGAGGAGCGCCGCCGAGAAAAGATAGGAAAATTCAGGCTTTTCGGTCCCGATGAAACAGATAAAGAGCTGGGCGACAAAACAGTTGTAAAAGAGGATTATGTAAGCGAGGAGGAAAAGGACGGTATCATTAACCGTCTGTTCTCTCAAAGAAAGGTTATTCAGATAAGGCTTATTGCCTCCGGCGTGTCCTGCGTTCTTCTTTTGCTTATGAGTATTTTTAAGGACAGCGCATATTTTCCCTCGGCACTGTCGGGTCATACGCAGTTTTTTGTGGCAGTGCTTGTGATTTACATACTGACCTTGATTGCCGATTCAAATATCATTATTCACGGCTTTACCTTTAAACAGGGCATTAATTACGACCTGCCTGTTTCACTTATTAGCCTTGCGGTGCTTGCTCATACCGCCGTTATGGCATTTAATGAAAGCCTGTGGCTTGACAACGGCATTTTAATTGCTCCTGCCGCAGCTTTCGCTCTGTTTATGAGTCAGGCAGGAAAGCTGAAGATGATGAACAGAATTATAGATAATTTTGATTTTATCACCGACGGCGCAGATAAATTTACTGTTGAAAATATGGCGAATAAGGTTGATGCGTCCATAATCAGCAGGGGATTCATTAACAGCGACCCACTGATAAAATTCAGCGTGAAAACGGATTTTCCCACAAATTTTCTTGAAATATCCTGCAAAAACGAGCCCGCCGATAAAATTTCCGGCAAAACGGGACTTGTTATGATTGTGCTGAATATCGTCTTGATGATTGCAGTGGGACTTATTGACAATTTCAATACGGGATTTAATATGGCGGTATGTTCAATGTGCGCCGCTGTTCCCCTTTCCTCTCTTTACATTACAAATTCTCTTTTGTGTGACGTGTCACGTAGCTTAAACGCCTCCGGCTCCCGTGTGTGCGGCTACGAGGGTGCTTATATGGCGGACAACGCAAACCTAATGGTTATGGAGGCGGCTGACCTTTTCGGCAAAAACGGCTGTGACCTTCACGGAATTAAAACATTTCACGGTGCAAAGGTTGACGATGCAATTCTTCAGGCGGCGGCGGTAATTATTCAGACTAAAAGCCCCCTTGCCCATGTGTTTGACGACGTAATAATCGGCAAGCAGTCAATACTTCCGAAGGCGGAGGATATTATTTATGAGGACAAAATGGGCACGTCTGCATGGATTTATAAAAAGAAGGTTTTGGTAGGAAACAGAAATCTTCTTATACGCCACGGCGTAATGGTGCCCAAGGAAAGCTTTGAAAATAAATTTACCAAAAAAGGACGTCACGCACTTTATTTGGCGGTTGACGGCGATATTATCGCAATGTTTGTAGTGTCTTACAGTGCCGACGCAGATATGAAATCGGAGCTTAAAAAGCTTGAAAAAAGCGGAATGACTATAATTGTAAAAAGCTGTGACCCGTATATTAACGAACAGAGCTTGGCGGAAATTTTCTCTCTCCCCGAGGGATTTATACGTGTTATGAACAGCTCGGGCGCAAGAGTTTTTGAAAAATATTCCGATATGAATGTGGAAAAATCGCCTGCCTACGTTGTGCATAACGGCACGGCGAGAGGATTTGTATCCGCAATGCGTGCGTCAGAAATACTTGTAAGCTCAAATAAAATTATATCATTTCTTATAACCTTCGGCAGTGCCTTGGGTTTGGTTGTAACCGCTGTTCTTTCGCTAATCGGTGCATATTCGCAAATCAGTGCACTGAGCGTTATTGTATTTCAGCTGATATGGTGTGCCTTTGTGCGCCTTGTATCAAAGCTTAAAAAAATAGGACTCTAAGCCTGTTTTTAAAATCTGTATTGAAAGGATTGGGATAATGAAGAAGAAAACTCCTCAGGAGAATGAAGCCGCCCTTGAATACAAGGACAATCAGTTAACTTCATTTTTGAAAAAGTGCTTTATTGCCATGATAGATTTTGGGTTTATCACATTGGCAAACGCCTCAATCTGCTATTTGACTCAGCAGGGGCATATCACTATGACCGATTATTCAAAGGTGCTATTCTCGTATCCTCACTTTTTTGCAATAGGTCTCATCAGCGTTCTTGTAAATTATTTGTTCGGACTGTACCGAAGCGTATGGAAATTTGTAGGAAACGATGAGATTTTAAGATGCGTTTTCAGCAGTGTCGTCAATACGGTGGTGCTTTTTGTTACCGACCGAATTGTGTATGATAAAATATTCCATATCGGCGGAAGACTTGCGTTTTATGCATATATTCTCTATTTCGTCCTTATTTTGGTGGCATCCTGTGCCATAAGAATAGGCTTTAGAATTTACAGAAAATACGCCTCGTTTTCCTTTAGACCTGCGTCAAAAAAGCGTACTCCCAGAGTTTTGATTGCAGGCGCGGGATTTATGGGCAACTTTGTAATTGACTCCCTTGCCAACGAGGGATATGTTCACGGCAGACCTGTTGCCGCCGTTGATGATAACCCTGCAAAATATAAAAAGAGAATTAACGGCGTAAAGGTGGTTGCCGCCTGCGATGATATAGTTAATGTTGTGCAGAAATATGATATTGACGAGGTTATTATCAGTATGCCCTCAGCGCCTAAGCAAAGGCAGAAGGAGATAATTGACCTGGCAATGCAAACCAGCGCAAAGGTAAAAATCAGTCCTTCTGTGGCGGATATGTTTGAGGAAGGCGGAAACAGGCGTGTAAGAAATGTTGAGATAACCGACCTGCTTTCCCGTCCGGAGGTTAAGCTTGACAAAAAGGTTTGCCGTTATCTTATCGGAAAAACAATACTTGTTACCGGCGGCGGAGGCTCTATCGGCTCGGAAATATGCAATCAGGTTGCAAGATATAATCCTCAGCGAATTATCATATTTGATATTTATGAAAACTGCGCCTTTGAACTGCAAAATTCCCTTAAGGACAGATACGGCGACGCCTTTGATATTGACGTGCGTATAGGCTCTGTTCGGGATATGGACAGGCTGAATGAAATTTTTGAGGAATTTCATCCGGACGTTGTATTTCATGCGGCGGCGCATAAGCACGTTCCTCTTATGGAGGACAGCCCATGCGAAGCGGTAAAGAACAATGTTTTCGGAACATATAATGTTGCCGTTACCGCCGACAGATTTAAAGTGCCTAAAATGGTAATACTATCTACCGACAAGGCGGTTAATCCTACAAATGTTATGGGATGTACAAAGCGCATTACGGAAATAATTGTTCAGTATATGAACAGAAAATCCGAAAATACAAGCTACGCCGCAGTAAGATTCGGCAATGTGCTTGGCTCCCACGGCTCCGTTATTCCTATTTTTAAAAAGCAGATAGAGCAGGGCGGTCCCGTTAAGGTAACTCATCCCGACATCACAAGGTATTTTATGACCATACCCGAGGCGGCACAGCTTGTTTGCCAGGCAGGAGGTCTTGCCAACGGCGGAGAGGTATTTGTGCTTGATATGGGCGAGCCTGTCAGAATTATGGATTTGGCAAAAAATCTTATTCGTCTTTCAGGCTTCACCGAGGAGGAAATCGGTATAGAGATTATCGGCTTGCGCCCGGGCGAAAAGCTATATGAGGAGCTGGCTATGGATTCCGAAATGGCAACACGCCAGAAAACAGCAAATGAAAAAATATATGTAACACAGCCTATGGAAATACAGGATGAAAAATTTGAAGAAATGCTTTCCTCCCTGCACTCCATTACAGTTGATAACGTAAGAGAAAAATTAATGCAGCTTGTACCTAATTACAAGCCTGCCGAGAATGATTGATAATGAAAGAAAAAAAGAGCAAAAATTATTCACTGACATATCCAAAAATAGTTGCCCTGGGCTTTGCGCTGATTATATTAATCGGTACAATCCTGCTTATGCTTCCCATAAGCTCAAGAGGTGAAGAAATAAGCTTTATTGACGCATTTTTTACAGCAACCTCCGCCACCTGCGTAACAGGTCTTGTAACATACGACACCGCAACCACATGGTCGCTGTTCGGTCAGATAGTTATTTTGTGCTTAATACAGATAGGCGGTCTCGGCTTTTTAACTGTAATTGCTTTTGTTTCGGGCATTATTAAAAAGAGAATGAGCTTAAAGGAGAAAATGCTTCTTAAGGACGCAGTAGGCTCATTAAATATCGGCGGCGGAAAGAATTTAGTCAGGTCGGTTTTACTGCTGACACTCTGTTGTGAAGTAACCGGCGCAATTATACTGTCAACAAGGTTTATTCCCTTGGCAGGAGTACCGAAGGGAATTTATCTTTCGGTATTCACAAGCATCTCGGCATTTTGTAACGCAGGCTTTGATTTGATGGGCAGCTTTGTGCCGTCGTCCTCGCTAACAACGGTAAACAATGACCCGGTAATAATTATCACCGTATCACTGCTGATTATTATAGGCGGCTTGGGATTTATAGTTTGGCAGGATATGCGTGACAAAAAATTTAATTTTAAAAATTTCAGTATCCATACAAAGCTTGTTCTTACAATTACTTCAGTTATTCTTGTGGGATGTACCGTTTTGTTTTTGGTTTTTGAATACGCAAATGAAAAAACACTTGCAGATATGCCTTTATGGCAAAAGCTGCTTAATGCCTTTTTCGCAAATGTTACCACCAGAACGGCAGGATTTAACAGTATTGATACGGCAGGGTTGACTTCCGCCTCAAAAATGCTTACAATTATGCTTATGTTCATCGGCGGCTCCAGCGGTTCCACTGCCGGCGGTGTAAAAACAACCACTGTCGCAGTGCTGATTTTGTGCGTTATTTCCACATTAAAAAACAAGGACGATGTTAACGCCTTTGACCACAGAATAAACAACACCGCAATAAAAAAAGCAATATCCATTGTTTTTATAAATTTTGCAGAAATAGTTACCGCCACGTTTTTGATACTTCTTTTCCAAAAGGGCTTTACTCTGATAGACGTATTGTTTGAATGTACCTCTGCAATCGGTACGGTTGGTATGAGCACGGGTATAACTCCCGAGCTTTGCACCGCATCAAAATTAGTAATAATCTTTTTGATGTATGTAGGTCGTCTTACAAGTCTTATTTTTGCTTTGATGTTTATTTCACTGCGAGCAAAAACTACAACTCAAAAGCCGTTGGGAAACATTTTGGTAGGATAATTTTTGAAAGGAAATAATTATATATGAACTCTATACTTGTCATCGGCGCAGGAAAATTCGGACGCCACCTTGCCATATATCTTTGCGATATGGGAAACGAGGTTATGCTGGTTGATAAAAACGAAAAGCTTATTGACGAATTCAGTCACCGTGTAACCACCGCAGAGATAGGCGATTATACTGTAAGAAGCAATCTTGAAGCACTGGGCGTTGAGGATTACGATTATGTTTTTGTGTGCACAGGCGATTTTCAGGACAGTCTTGTTATGGTTGACTATCTTAAAGAGCTTAATGCGAGATGTATTATTGCCAAGGCAAATTCACGTATCCACGAAAAATTCCTGCTTAAAAACGGCGCTGACAGAGTAATCTATCCCGAAAGGGACATTGCATATAAATTATCCGTTGCATACAGTAATAACAACATTTATGATTTTATCAATTTAAGCGACGATGTGGGAATTTACGAAATTAAAGTGCCCGACAGCTGGATTGGCAAAAGCCTTGCAAAGCTGAATATACGCCGTATGCACAATATTAATGTAATCGGCTACCGTGATGACAGGGACAATAAAATTAAGGCGGTCAGCAATGCGGATTATGTGTTCTGCTCAAATCAGCATATTATGATTATGGGCGACAAAAATGATGTTCGCAAAATTACCAAAAAGTAAATTATAAAATATAATGCACCCCGAAAGCATAGGCTTTTGAGGTGCATTTTTACTTGTTATATTCAGTTTTCTTCTTTATTCTTTTTTCTTTTAACTGCCCCGTGTATCTGCCTGATAAGCGCAATCAGTATTGCAAGCGTTCCGGCAACGCCGATAATGGCAACGGGTATTATGTATAAGTCTTGGTTTTGCTTTAACTGAGTTATATTTATTCCCATTGCTTTAAGCTTTTGCTCCGAGGACTGCTTTTTTACCGGAGGCTTTTGCGTGGTGTTATCCTCAACAATCACATAGCCGTTGTTGGAGGAATGGTGTGTAACGTCGGAGCTTTGCGCCGTTACGGTAAAATCTAACTGACGGTAAATTTCATCGTTTGCACACACAACAACCGTTGCAGTGCCCTCGGCGTTTGCTGTTATCATTCCGCCTTTTGAAATGGTGACATTTTCTTCATCACAGAAGAAGCTTACTACTGCCGGCGCATTTGCAGGCTCAATGGTATAATCAAGCTGTACGCTGTCGCCTACCTCAAGCTCCTGTGTGGCGGCGTAGATTTTCATATCCTTTGCCACAGCCGCCTTTTCGGTAGTTGCTTTTTTGGTGGTAGTTGTTGCCTTTGTGGTTTTTTCTTTATCGGATTTTTCGGTTGTTGTCTGCTTTTTTGTTGTTTTAGATGTGGTTTTCTTTTTTGTGGTGGATTTCTTTGTTGTAGTTTTCTTCTTCGTAGTTGTTTGCTTCTTTGTTGTCTTTTCTTCGGATTTTGAGCCGTCGGCAACGGAGGACCAGTTGGGCGAGCCGTAGCCTAATATTGCGCTGACATTATTGTAGGGCTTGGAGCCGGAGGTGGTGTATTTTCTTTCCTTTACCTTGCCGGAGCAGTTGCCCTCTATGGTATATACGGTGGAGCCGGAAATTGACTTGACAATTCCTACATGCTGTGCCGAGCCGTTACCGCTCCAGTCAAAAAATACAAGGTCGCCTTTTTTCGGCGTGTATCCCGATGAACGCTTGTGGTATCTGCCTTTGTTTTGATACCAGCTTATCATTGAATTACAGTTACCGCCGTTGGGAACAACCGTGCCGTAAAGCTTTACGCCCAGTGAATTTCCTGCCTTGTTAAAGCACCAAAGCACAAAGGTTGTGCACCATGCGCCTTGATAGCCGTACCATTCGCCGTATTTTGAGTATGAGCCTGTTCCGGTGTATCCCACCTCTGCCTGAGCCACGGAAAGGACCTTGCTTTTCATCTGGTCAACGGTGGCGGCCTGTGCGGTCATTGTAACAGGTGACATCATAGTCATAATTACCATTAGTGCCGATAATGCGCTTATTAACTTCTTTTTCATAGTAAACCTCTTTTATTTGGTTACAAAAATGTTTAAAAAATTACAAAATGGTTACATTTTCTATTATACATAAATATCCTCAAAAATCAAGTATAAGTTGTATGTTTACAAAATATATATTAATTTATATAAACTAATGGAAAAATATAGTATATCACTCTTGAAAAAACACTGTTCATTGTGTTAACATACATACAGAGAGGTGTTCATTATGAAAAGGCTTGAAAATACTGAATTAAAGCATGTTACGCCGGAGGAATGCGGTATAAAGAGCAGTTGCATTACGGCATTTTTGAAAGAAATACAGAGAAAGGAATTGGGACTTCAGAGCTTTACCGTAGTAAGACACGATAAGGTCTGCGCTCAGGGATTTTTTGCGCCTTATGCCGCCGAATATCCCCATGTGCTTTACTCAATGAGCAAAAGTCTTACTTCAACTGCGGTGGGCTTTGCCGTTGACGAAGGACTTATCAATGTTGACGATAAGGTTTGCGACTATTTTCCGGAATATAAAACGGCAAAATTAAATCCGTTAAACAGAGTCCTTACTGTAAAAATGCTCCTTACAATGCGCAGTGACAAGCTTATCACCGTGCTGGAAAATAAGGGCGGTACGGACTGGATAAAGCTGTTTTTTGACGCACCGTTTTTACTTCCTCCCAATTCAAAATTTAATTATATATCAGAAAATACCTTTATGCTCAGTGCGATAGTTAAAAAGGTTACAGGCAAAAGCGCCCTTGATTATCTTGATGAAAAGATGTTTAAGCCACTGGGTATAGAAAAGCCATTTTGGGAAAGCGATGGTATGGGCAATTCCGCCGGAGGCTGGGGCTGTTATATGAAAAGCGAGGATTTGGCAAAATTCTTCCTGCCTTATATTCATAACGGAAAATGGATTGACGGCACTCAGCTTGTGCCTGAAAATTGGGTAAAGGAAGCACTGTCAAAGCAAACGGATACAGTCCACGACGGCGCAAGGGATATTATTAACGGCTACGGCTATCAGTTTTGGAAAAACCCTGTTCCAAATTCCTTCAGAGCCGACGGACTTTTCGGTCAGCGCTGTTTTATGTTTCCAGAATATGACGCTCTCGTTGTGCTTAACTGCGGTGAGGCTGAGGACTATAAGGTTATGGAGGTATTTTGGAAATATTTTCCCGATTGCTTCCTTGAGGAGCCTTTGCCTGAAAACAAAGAGGAAAATGATGAGCTTAACAGCGTAATATCCTCGCTAAGTATGCCTTTACTCCCTAAGGGTGAAAGAAATTACGAAAGCGAAAAGGCTATTGAAAACAGGAATATTACCTGTAAAACAAATGAATTTACCTCGGTTATTTCTGTTTCTACAACTCAAATGCTTTACAATAAACCGGGTAAAATCAGTTCTTTTAAATTTAATTTTGAAGATGATTCGCTTCTCTTTACATGGACTGAAAAGAATTACACTAATACAGTCAGAGCAAATATGAACGGCGGACTGTGCGAAAGCGAAATTAACCTTGGCGATTTACATTTTCACGCTTTCTCCCAGGCGGCATGGCAGGCAGACGGTTCACTTGAGCTTTGGATTCGTCCCATTGAAGGTGCGCATATCAGAAAGTTTAATTTCAAATTCCTAATTGATGAAAATGAAGTTAAGGTAACAAATAACGCCTATCCCGAGCTTCAGGATTTGGTTATATATTATCTTAATTTCTCAGGAACACCCATAAAGTCAAAGCCCGGTGAGGAGGGCGTTAAGAAAACCGTTAAGGATTTGGGACTGCCTATTGTGGAGCCTAATTTTACGGGAAAATTTGTTGATTAATTAATTTCTGCGGAGGAGAATATATGAGATGTCCCTACTGTAATTTTGAAAATGACAACAATTACGAGTTTTGCCGAAACTGCGGAAACAGACTTGACAGACGAGAGGTTTACGATAACCAAAGCTTTGTCAATCAGCCGACTGTGGACTATAACGCTTACAACGGCTACGAAGCAAACGACCCGTATTCTCAAGGTCAATATGTTAACAACGGCTATCAGGGCGGCGGCAATAATTACGGCAACCAAAATAATAACGATGACAAAAAGAAAACAACAACGGTAATTATTTGCAGTGTTGCGGCGGTTGTTATTGTTCTTATTGCAGCCATAGCTTTAATGGTGCATTTTACCTCCGATAACGACACCTCCGATGTTAGCGAATATTCCGTTTCCGATACAACACAGTCAAACGAGGCACAGGAGCAGACGGAGGAAACCACCAAAAAGGAAACCACAACCACAAAGAAAAAAGAGGAGAAGGTTAAGGAGGATAAAAACCTTATTCCCGATATGTCGGCAGACCAAAGAAGCGATATAAATATGTTTATTTCCAACTTTGCCGAAACGGATTTAAGCCCTTTTAACCGCTACGGCGATTACAGCGACGAGGATATTATTAACTTCAGCCTTTGTCACAATTACGCAAACAAAAACGGCGGTATAGAGGTTTCAAACGGCACGGTTATGCTTAAAGGCTCTGTTGTAAGAAAAAATGCCGAAAGATTTTTCGGCGTGGATATAATGAATCAAAGCACATCTTTGGCGGAATTTGACGATTTTGAAGATGTGTATTGGTCAAGTATAGACGTTATGGATTATTATTCCGATACCGCTCATTTTACATACGGTCATTATTATTCAATGGCGGTGGTTGATTCCATGGTAAGCAACGGCGACGGAACCTATGACGTTTCGTTTAAAATTTACAGAAAGAACAATGACGAGGGTGCTCTGTCCAAGAAATATTACAAATACACTCCAAAGCAGGCGGCAAATTCGGAATATGTGTATTCTGTCGGCGAGGGCAAAGCGGTTGTTGAGGATTACAAGGACGGAAAATACCGCCTTGTGTCATACGAGGCCACAAAGCTGTAATTAATTCCAAAACAGTGATTATTATAGACATAGTATTTAAAAGGTGATATAATTGTATAAAATAATCAAACAGCCAACAAGTGCAGTATGAGGAGAGTATGTTGCAATGGCAAAAAAGAAGAAAAAAAAGAAAAAGTCACTAAAAAAAAGAATTAGACAATTTAAAAGAAAAATTATTAAAAAATTACAGGATGCATATTATATCAACAGATTTTATAAATGCCCGGTTAAAGAAAACACCGTTTTAATTGAATCAAAGCACGGTGAAGATGTGGCAGGCAATATGTTCTACATATTAAAGCAGTTTTCATCACCGGAGTATAAAAATTATACCGTTTATTTAGCGGCAACCAAAGAAAATTTCTCTAAATTTCAAAAGCTGTTTAACCGTTACAATATTGATAATGTTATTTTGATTGAGGAAATGTCTTTCGGGTATTTAAAGGTGCTGGCAACCGCCAAATATCTCTTTAACGATACGTCCTTCCCTTTGCTATTTATAAAGAGGAAGGAGCAGGTTTATACAAATACCTGGCACGGTACTCCTCTTAAACATATGGGCAATGACGTTTCCGACAGAAGATATGCCATGGGCAATATAATGCGTAATTTTATGATGACGGATTATCTTGTATATCCCAACGGCGAAATGAAGGATAAAATGACCTCGTCATATTTTATTGACAAGCTTTCAAACGGTAAAATTCTTAGGGCAGGCTATCCGAGAAACGCAGTGTTTTTCAATAAAGAACGTGCAAATGAATTAAAGCGTGAATTAGGAATGGAAAACAAGCATATAAGTGTATATATGCCCACATGGCGCGGTGTTATGACCGACCGAAACAAGGATGAGCAGTTCAGAAGTATTATTGAAAGCCTGCGTGTTCTTGATAAAATGCTTGATGATAATTATGTGTTTTTTGTAAAAATGCATATTCTTGTGCAGACTGAGCTTGATTTTTCCGCATTTAAGCATATCAGGGCATTTCCCGAGGGATATGAAACCTACGATGTGCTGAATACGGCGGACGTGCTTGTCAGCGACTATTCCAGCGTGTTTTTTGATTTTGCCAATACAGGCAAAAAAATTGTACTTTATACCTATGACCGTGAAGAATATACCTCCGGCAGAGGTATGTATTATGATTTGGACGATTTTCCGTTTCCAAAGGTTTACACACCCGAGGAGCTTGCAGGAGAGCTTAAAGCAGGCATTAATTATGACAGCACGGAGTTTAACGAAAAATTCTGTACCTACGATAATCCCTGCGCCGATAGCGAGCTTGTTAAATTCGTTGTTAAGGGTGAGAGGTCCGATTATGTAAAGTGCGAAAACGCACGCACAAGTAACAAGAAAAATGTGCTGATTTATTCAGGCTCCCTTGCATTGAACGGAATTACCTCGTCGCTGGTGTCCCTTACGGAAATAATTGATTTAAAAAAGGAAAATATTTTTGTCTCCTTCCGTGAAAAATCAGTTAAACGGGACCCGTTAAGACCGGATAAATTTTCAAAGGATGTAAATATTTTTCCTTTAATTAACGGATTTAAGTATTCCTTTACAGAGCTTATTGCATACGCCCTTTATTATAAATTCAGCGTAAATACAAGGTGGGTTAATAAAAAACTGGACAGGCTTTACGATCGTGAGCTTATCAGATTTTACGGCTATTCCCATTTTGACAGAGCAATTCAGTTTATGGGATACGAGTACCGAGTTATAGGATTATATCAGCACTTTAAAATTCCAAAGGCAATATTTGTACACAACGATATGTGCCAGGAAATTTCAAGCAAGGGTAATCAAAAGAAGCTTGCACTTCAAAGTGCGTATAAAAATTATGACAGGGTTGTATGTGTTACGGAGGATGTTAAGGAATCCTGCCTTAAATTAAGTCCCGGAAACGACCATATTGTTATTGTTAATAACGCTCATAATTATAAGAATATTCAGGAAAAAATGAAGCTGCCTGTGGCTTATGATGAAAAAACTGTCAGCAATGTTAGCTTGAATGTTCTCAACATTCTCCTTGGCAGAGAGGATTATATTAAGTTTATAAATATCGGCAGATTTTCTCCGGAAAAAGGCCATAAAAGGCTTATTGACGCCTTTAACAAATTCTATCTTGAACATCCTAAATCATATCTGTTTATCATAGGAGGATACGGCAAAACCTGGAGAGAGATAAATTCATACATAAGAACAAAGGACTGCCGTTTTAATGTTATTCTTATAAGATATGTAAGCAATCCGTTCGCTGTGCTAAAGCAGTGCGATCTGTTTATACTGTCCTCGTTTTACGAGGCACTGGGTCTTGTTGCTCTTGAGGCGCAGACCTGTGGTGTTCCTGTAATTTCAACCGATATCAGCGGACCGAGAGGCTTTATGCTCAGCCACGGCGGTACTCTTGTTGAAAACAGCGAGCAGGGCATTTATGACGGTATGAATGCCTTTATGCAGGGCAAGGTTAAGCTGATGGATTTTGACCCACAGGAATATAACAACAATATAAAAACTCAGTACGAAAATATATTCAAATAGGTGAAAAGATATTGAAAGCGGGAATTATTACTTTCGGCAGTGCCCATAACTACGGCGCACTGCTTCAGGCTTATGCGTCTCAAAAATATTTGCAGAATTTGGGATATGACGCATATATTATAAATTACAGACCTGAGGCTATTGATAAGGTTTACAGGCTCTATAAAACAAAACCCACAAAATCTTTTGTAAGGCGTACCGTAAGAACGCTTAAAACCCGTATAAAAACCAAAACAAAAGATAAGTGGAAAATAACAAAATATAATAACTTTGAGGAGTATATTAACCATACTCTTAATGTTACCAATAAATGTCTTACTCTTAAAGAGCTAAAGAAAAGCAATTTTGATTTTGACGTTTTAATTGCCGGCTCCGACCAGATTTGGAATACGGAGCTTACCGGCGGCTTTGATTCGTCCTATTTCCTTAATTTCGGTAAAAACAGCGCCGTGAGAATTGCTTATGCCGCCTCCCTGGGTGCAGACGATATTGACAGAAATTACGAGGCTCTTTACAGAAATTATCTTAAAAAATTTGACTATGTTTCTGTCCGTGAAAAATCAATGGTTGATATTTTTCAGCCTCTTGCGGATAAAGAGATTCAGGTTACTGTTGACCCGACTTTGCTTCTTGATAAGTCGGATTTTGACAGCCTTAAAATGAAGTCAAGGTACGAAAATGAAAAGTATATTTACGCTCATTTTATCGGTGCAGAGCCTAAGGTTACCGAATTTGCGGACTGGTTTTCTATCAATATGGGCGTTCCTGTGCTTCATAACCGTGAGCAGGGCAGATTTGAAAACGAGCTTGATTTTTACTATCTTGAACGTCCCGAGCAGTTAATCAGTATGGTGGAAAATGCCGAGATGATTATTTCAAACTCCTTCCACCTTACAGTGCTGGCACTTATTTATCACATTCCGTTTATTACCGTGCCTCACAAAACACGCCCGGAGAGAATGAGAAATCTTCTTCAAATGGTTGGGCTTGAAAACCGCCTTATTGAAGATGTGAGAATTATGCCCGACCCGTCAACTCTTAAAATTGACTGGGATGATGTTGACCGCCGTATTAAGCAGGAGCGCATAGGCTCAGTTGAATTTTTAAATAAAGCTCTCAATAACGGTAAGGTTTTGTCAAAAAGCAATTACTTTTTGTCCGGTGATAAATTTGAGTGCTGCGGCTGCGGCTTGTGCAAATCAATTTGCCCCAAGGACGCTATAACTATGAAAGCCGACGACGAGGGATTTGTTTATCCTGTTATTGATAATGATAAGTGCATTAACTGTAAGCTCTGCGAGAGAGAATGTATTTATCACAATTCTCTTAAACCTGACAAAGAGCTGGAGGAAGCAAAAGTTTATGCCGTTGTGAATAAGGATAGGGAAATTTTGAATGAAAGTTCCTCAGGCGGTGCTTTCAGCGCAATGTATAACTATGTGCTTTCAGAGGGTGGATATATTGTCGGTGTAAGATACGATAAAAATATGAATGCTGTTTACGATATATCAAACGACGCTCAGGTTTGCCGGCAATTCCGGGGCGCAAAATACGTTGCCGCCTATGTGGGCGATATAAAGGAACGTGTTAAGAAAAAGCTTGATACAGGCGCACTTGTGCTTTTTGTGGGTAATCCCTGTCAGGTGTCTGCCCTTAAAAAGTATCTTAAAAAAGATTACGACAATTTGATTATCACAGAATTTATATGCCACGGCACACCAAGTCCTAAGGTTTTTAAAGGCTACATTAAATCTCTTGAAAAGAAATATAAGTCCAAGGTTGTTGATATTAAGTTCAGAGATAAGCGCATTTCCTGGGATAATTCCTGTATTACCGTGTATTTTGAGGACGGCACTGTTAAGTCTGAGCCTATCGCTCACAATAATTACACAAGAGCGTTCAGAAGCAAATATGACGACAGACCAAGCTGTTATAACTGTGAATTTACCGGCGATACAAAGCAGAGCGATTTTACTATCGGAGATTTCTGGGGCGTTAAAAATACACATCCCGAAATTAATGCCGGCGACGGTGTTTCAATCTTAAAAATTAACACCCAAAAGGGTTTGGATTTCTTTGATAAAATTTCCGGAAGTCTTGACATATATGAGTCAAGCTATGAAAAGGCGTATAGTTTTAACCATAAATCGCCTATTGAGCTTACTCAGATGCGTTTTGAATTTATGAAGCAAATTGACGATATGGATATGGATAAGCTTTTGCTCAAGTATAATACCCATAAAAACAAGGAAACCAGCGACAAAAAGGTTATTGACGGCACAATTTAAAATTAATCCTTCACGTTCGTTAGTTCGTGAAGGATTTTTTGTTTATATAACTGATTTGCGGGGCAAATTAATTATTACAGGAGATGATTTTGTGGATAATTATTCTGCTCCCGTTTCAGTTTGGGACGCATATTCAAAAAGCAAAAAATATAAAAAGCTCAGCGGTGATATAACCGCCGATGTGCTTATAGTCGGTGCCGGCGTTGCAGGCTTGCTGACCGCCTATTTTCTCACTCAAAAAGGCGTAAACTGCGTAGTTGCGGAAAAGGGAAGAATTTGTCAGGGCACTACCCATAATACCACTGCAAAAATTACCTCTCAGCACGGCTTGATTTATCACGAGTTGCTTTCTCGCCGAGGCAAAGATTACGCTGAAAAGTATTACCGAATAAATCAGCAGGCAATTCTTGAATACAAAAAATTAAGTGATATTTATGACTGCGAATTTGAGATAAAGGACAATTATGTGTATTCTCTTACCGACAGGGGACTGCTTGAAGCAGAGGCAAAGGCACTGGAGGAAATTGGCGCAGATTTTGAAATGTGCGATAATGTGCAGCTTCCCGTTGATACTGTCGGTGCGATAAAATTTCCGAATCAGGCACAGTTTAATCCGTTAAAAATGCTTTTTCCGCTTTCGGAAAAGCTGAATATTTATGAGGATACCTTTGTGACGAAAATTCACAAAAACATTGCCGAAACTCCCGGCGGTAATATAAAAGCCGATAAAATTATTGTTGCCACCCATTTTCCTATGGTAAATATTCACGGCAGTTATCCCCTTAAGCTTTATCAAAGCCGTTCCTATGTAATCGCATTGAGTAATGCTCAAAGGCTGAAGGGTATGTATATGGACGAAAGCGGTTACGGGCTTTCCTTTAGGAATTATAACGATTATCTGCTTTTGGGCGGCGGTGCTCACAGAACAGGAGGTCCCGGCGGAAATTATCAGATTTTGCGTAAATTTGCAAATAAATATTATCCCTACGCCACCGAGGAATATTATTGGTCGGCGCAGGATTGTATGAGTCTTGACAAGGTGCCATATATTGGCAGATACTGTGCATTAACGCCGGATTTGTATGTGGCGTCGGGCTTTAATAAGTGGGGAATGACCTCATCAATGACGTCGGCTTTGATTCTCAGCGACCTTGTCTGCGATAAAGAAAATCAATATGCCGATGTGTTCAATCCGTCAAGAAGTATGCTGACTCCTCAGCTTGCGGTTAACGCAGGGGAGACGATAAAAAATCTGCTGACCTTCTCGGGCAAACGCTGTACCCATTTGGGATGTGCGCTGAAATGGAATAAGCTTGAGCATAGCTGGGACTGTCCCTGTCACGGCTCACGCTTCGACGAAAACGGCACCGTGCTTGAAAACCCGGCAAAAAAGGATTTGATTATATAATATTGTAAGGTCAATTCATTAATTGTCTGTATTAAAATATTAATATAAAAAACTATTGATTTTATAATTGTCTTATAGTATAATATTTGCGAAAAGAGTGCTTTTACACCTTTTATGTAGCGTATGGGCCCTGTGCGACGGGATGCTACGAACCTTGTCAGGCGGGGAACCGAGCAGCAATAAGTGGATTATTCTGTGTGCCTCAGACAAGTCTGTACGTTACATTAAGGGTGCAATGGCACTTAATTTTTATTACCGCAGATTTATTACCGTTACCATAAGGAGTGATAGGGTGTACCAGGTTTTATACAGAAAATACAGACCACGTGTGTTCAGCGACGTTTACGGTCAGGACCACGTTACCTCCACTCTTAAAAATGAAATAAAGAACGGCAGAGTTTCTCACGCCTATCTGTTTACCGGCTCAAGAGGTACAGGTAAAACCACCTGTGCAAAAATTCTTGCTAAGGCTGTAAATTGTGAAAACAGCATTGACGGCGAGCCGTGTAACGAGTGCGAGGTTTGCAGAGGACTTGACAACGGCTCAATATACGACGTTGTGGAAATTGACGCCGCATCAAATAACGGTGTTGACAATATCCGTGATTTGCGTGAGGAGGCAAATTATACACCCACACGCGGTAAGTACCGTGTTTATATAATTGACGAGGTTCACATGCTCAGCACAGGTGCATTTAACGCCTTGCTCAAAACCCTTGAGGAGCCTCCTGCCCACGTAATATTTATTCTTGCTACAACGGAAGTGCATAAGCTTCCTGCCACCATATTATCCCGTTGCCAGCGTTTTGATTTTAAACGTATCCAGCCTGAAACAATGTCGGTAAGACTAAAGCAGGTTGCCGATGCAGAGGGTATTTCCCTTGACGATGCTGCAGCGGTGTTAATTGCAAGAATTGCCGACGGCGCTTTGCGTGACGGACTTTCAATTCTTGACCAGTGTGCCGGCAGAAGTAAAAATGTTACCTCATCACTTGTATCGGAGGTTGCCGGAATTGCAGGACGTGAGGCACTGTATCAGCTGTCCTCAGCCATTGCCGATAAAGACGCCAACACGGCAATGTCGGTTATAGCGTCTCTTTATCAAAACAGCTACGATATGGAACGCCTTTGCGTTGAAATGATAAGCCATTTCCGTAATTTCCTTGTTGTGAAAACCGTTAAAAAAAGCAGAGAGCTTATTGTCTGCACCGACGATGAATACGATATGATTAAGCAGTCGGCAGGGAATTTTACCCTTGAAAATATTATTTATGCCCTTGATTTGTTCCAAAACACATTGGTGTCAATAAAAGGCGGAGCCACTGCGAGAATTGAGGTTGAAATGGCGTTTGCAAGACTCTGCGAGCCAAAGCTGGAGCAGTCTATGGACGCAGTTATGGACAGACTTTCTTCCCTTGAAAGAGCAGTCAGAAACGGAGTAAAAATTGCTCCTGCCGAAAAAGCAGAGGTAACACAGCCGTCCGTTTCCTTTGAAAATACAAAGCCTCAGATAACCGAATCTAATCAACTGCCTAAGGAAGCCGAAGCGGCTCCTGTACCTGCACCGGCAGAGGAGATTCCACCTGCAACGCCTGTTCAGCCGGAAGCTCCTGTTCAAAGCGATGATGAAAAGCAGGAAGCACCCCAAAGCGACCAAACTCAGCCCTTTTTACAGTGGGCGGATTTTATGGATATTATTCACAGAGACGATATCGGTCTGTTCGGTATTCTTGCCGGAGCAAAGGGATATGTCCGAGGAGAATATTTCCTTATTGACAGTCCAAATCCCGCTTTTCGTGATTTTATCAAAACGTCAACTCACACCAAGGCTATGAAAAAGGCACTTTATGAGCTTACGGGAAATCAGTATAAATTGGGACTTTTCAAAAGAAAGAATACAGAACAGCAAAAGCGTGACCCCCTTGAAGATTTAATTAATATGACCCGGGGCGGCACGAATGTTGATATAAAATAAAGCGTACATAAAGGAGAACAATTATGAAAGCAAGATTACCTAAGGGTATGGGCGGCGGCCCACAGAATATGCAGGCAATGCTCAAGCAGGCACAGAAAATGCAGGAGGAAATTGAGCAGAAGAAAGCCGAGCTTGAGGAGAAAGAATATGTTGTTTCTTCAGGCGGCGGTATGGTTGAGATTACAATGACCGGCTCCCACAATGTTAAAGCAATCGGAATTAACCCCGAGGTTGTTGACCCCGAGGATGTTGAAATGCTTGAGGATATGCTTGTTGCGGCTTTTAACGAAGCCACCCGTCAGATTGATGAGGAAGCAGAAAGAGAAATGAACAGCGTAACAGGCGGAATGAATATTCCCGGACTTTAAGAACTTTAATAAATCTTACGAAAAAGAGGCATAATAATGGCGTATAATCTTGCACCGCTTCAAAATTTAATAGACCAGTTTGAGCGTATGCAGGGTATAGGCCATAAAACCGCTCAGCGTATGGCGTTTTATGTGCTTGGACTTTCCGATGAGGAGGCCAATCAGTTTGCCAAAGCCATTACGGACGCCCATACCAAAATCAAGCAGTGTAAAATCTGCTGTGATTTGGCTGACGATGATTTATGCCCTATATGTAAAAGCGAAAACAGGGATAAAAGCGTTATCTGTGTTGTGGAGGACCCCCGGGACGTTGCCGCAATCGAGCGTACCCATGAGTATAAGGGCACCTATCACGTTCTCCACGGCGCAATTTCTCCCATGGATAATATCGGACCCGACCAGATACGAATTAAAGAATTGATTGCCCGTCTCGGTGACGGCACGGTGGAGGAGGTCATTATGGCGACAAATCCCACCGTTGAGGGCGAGGCAACTGCTATGTATATTTCAAGACTGCTGAAGCCTATGGGAATAACTGTCAGCAGACTTGCTTACGGTGTGCCTGTGGGCGCAGATTTGGAATATGCCGACGAGGTTACGCTCAGCCGTGCCCTTGAAGGCAGAAGTCTTATATAATTGTGAAAGGACGTGATAGGATGAATGATGATATTCAAATAATTGCAAGAAACAAAAAAGCCTATCACGACTATTTTGTTCTTGAAACCTACGAAGCAGGTATAGAGCTTTACGGCACGGAAATTAAATCAATCCGTCAGGGCAGAGTTAATTTGAAGGATTCATTTTGCTCTGTTGACGACGGCGAAATGTTTGCAATCGGTATGCATATTTCACCCTTTGAAATGGGCAACCGTTTTAACCGTGACCCTATGAGAAAAAAACGTCTCCTGCTTCATAAAAGAGAGATTATGCGCCTTTTCGGCGAATCTCAGCAGCAGGGCTTGTCTGTAATTCCTCTTCAGCTGTATCTAAAAAAAGGCAGAGCAAAGCTTGAAATAGGCTTGTGTAAAGGTAAAAAGCTTTACGACAAGCGTGCCGTTGAAGCGAAAAAAGCGGCAGACCGTACTATTGAACGTGAATATAAGGAGCGTTATTAATTCTGTTCAATACGGATATTGTTTAGACGTGGGGATGAAAGGATTTCGACGGGGTTGTTGAACCTTGGTCAGCGAGTAGCGGAGTTGCACCGCTTTAAAAGTAACACTTTAAAATTAACTGACAATAAAACAGTTTCTTTGAAGGCTGCGTAAGCACCCTTCCGTTCTCCTTTGGTAGTGCCGCGGACTGATTGAGAGCGTCGACTTAGCGGCGAACATGAACAGAAGAACGTCTTGGCTTCTGTCAGGTAATAAAGACTACCGTAACCAAAAGGGTGTTTGTTCCCGTTTGGCGAGGGGAATCTCAAACAACAAACTACACTCGTAGAGCCCTTGGCAAGATAATTTCGGACGTGGGTTCGACTCCCACCATCTCCACCAAAAAGAAAAGTCGCTTTAGCGGCTTTTTCTTTTTGTGTTTTTCACTCTTATCTCTTACATTTACTCTTGTCTCTAAATTAATACTGCGACTTTTCCGGATAAGAGAGAAAAGAGGAAAGAGGAAAGGAAACGTTTTCATTATCGCACTTGGATATTATGTAATTTTATGGTATTATAATATAAAAACTAAGTTGTTTTATAATACGAATACATTAAACTAAAAAAGAGAGACATTTATGAGTGTTAAGTTTTATGAAAATATTGATGATGATTTGCTGAAATTTGCCGTTATTGTATCAAGAACAAACGGAAAATGGGTTTTCTGCAAGCATAAAAACAGAGATACATTAGAAGTTCCCGGTGGTCATCGAGAGCCTAATGAAGATATTATTGACACGGCAAAGCGAGAACTAATTGAAGAAACCGGTGCGATTGATTTCAACTTAAAGCCTGTTTGTGTTTATTCTGTTACGCAAGAAAATAGTATTAACGGAGAAGAAACATTTGGCTTGTTATGTTATGCCGATATATATTCTTTTGGAAATATTGACAGCGAAATAGAGAAAATAATCATTACCGATGAACTACCAACCAACTGGACCTACCCAACAATTCAGCCATTTCTTCTTGCAGAATTAGAAAAGAGAAGCATTATTTAGAGGTTAATTTATGAAACACAAAATGAACTTGCAACACGAGCCTTTCGTGAAAATCAAAGACAAAACAAAGACAATAGAAATGAGATTGTTTGATAAAAAGCGTTCTGAAATATCCGTTGGTGATGATATTGTTTTTCTTGACAATAGCACAAAGGATACTATTACCTGCAAAGTAATTAACTTGTTTAAATATAACAATTTTGATGAGCTGTATTCTAACCACGATAAAATATCTATTGGATATAGTGAAAATGAAATTGCAAATCCAAATGATATGCTTGCTTATTATTCATCAGAGCAAATTGAGAAATATGGCGTTGTTGGAATAGAGTTATTATTCTAAATTAGCATTGGAGCGGATGTTATGAAAATCCTTTATAGAAAATTAGTTAGAGACAACATTCCAAATATTTGCATTGCAAATAATCAAAAGCCAAAGTACAGAGTGCTTAACGATAATGAATACAAAATAGCTCTTAACAAGAAACTCAAAGAGGAAACAAAAGAGTATATTAGAAGCAATGATATTGAAGAGCTTGCAGATATTCTTGAGGTTGTTGAGGCTATTGCCGTTGCGCAAGGGAGCACTCTTGATGATGTTTTAAAAATCAAAGAGACTAAGGCAAAGAAAAACGGAAGGTTTGAAAAGAAATATTATTTAGAAAGTGTAAGAAAATAAAAAATGACCGATATAAATGATATTACAAACTACATATTCGTAAGTGATGAGCCTTGCATGGTTGACGCTGCTTTTGTTGTTGGCGGTTCTCTGCCTGACGCAGCAGAGATTGCGGCAAAACTATACAATAATGGCTATGCAAAAAATATAATCATTGGTGGCAAATATAGTGTTAAGCGTGATAGCTTTCCTTTGCCGGAATATGAAACTGAATATGATTTTTACAAAGCTTTACTTATAAAAAACGGTGTCAATGAAACAGATATTTACGGTGAGTCTCGCTCTGAATATACAAAGCAGAATGCAGAATTTGCAAGGCAGGTTGTTGATGAGAAGCAATTAAAAATTGAGTCTGCAATTATAATCTGCAAATCATTTCACGCAAGGCGTTGCCTGTTGTTTTATCAAATGTGTTTTCCCAATGTTGATTTTAAGGTAGTATCATTTGACGGATTTAACATTTCAAAAGATAATTGGTATAAAACAGATTATGGAAAGAAAAGAGTATTTGGCGAGCTTAAACGAATTGGAGAGCAGGTGCCAAATTCCGAAAGTGTAATCATTGATGACAACGAGTTAGACATAATAGCCATAGAATTATTGAATTTTCTAATTGACAATGGTATGACTTTTGAACGAGCAGGCGGATATTGGGAAAATCAATCCTATTGGTATGTCAAATACAACAATGAATTTGTTTGTTATATTTTGTTTAACGGTACAGGTGACGAAGAAAAGTTTTCGCCGTTAACTATTTGGACAGATGATAGCGGCATTGCTTGGTATAGTGAATGTGATTTAGAAGATAATATTAAAAATATCGCTGCCCGGCATATAGATATTTGCGAAAACTGTGGAGCCTGCAAGGGTGGGACAAGAAAGCAAATTTTCGGTAAGGAATACAATAATGTTTGTCGTACAGCTTTTAGATTTATCAATCCTAATTGTGATGAACTGAAATGTTTGAAAGAATTAATACTATTGCGTAAAAGAGATATTGAAAGAACATAATTTAAAACCGAGCTATGAAGAATTGTTGATTTCTCAAAGCTCGGTTTTTGTTTAGTGCTCCTCGGCGTCGGCGATAGCCTTTGTTGCCTGTACAGTGCCGTGGGGATGGTGGGGCGGAGCATAAACGGTATAAATTTTCAGCGGTGTTCTGCCGGTATTAAGTATATTATGCCAGGTTCCTGCCGGAACAAAAACGGCAAATCCGCTTCTTACAGGTCGCTGATAATTCAGATTGTTTTTATCACTGCCCATCATAGCAAGACCGTAGCCGTTTTCAATTCTTATAAACTGGTCAGTGTCCGGATGAATTTCAAGACCGATTTCTCCTCCTATGGGAATACTCATAAGCGTTAACTGCAAATGCTTTCCTGTCCACAAGGCTCGTCGGTAGT
>JBJEPO010000192.1:0-29868 GCA_051881275.1 Eubacterium sp.
ACACGGTAAATGTTGCTTTTGCAAGGACAAAGGCAACCGGCGTAACTCTTGACACAACAGAGATTGTGGGCGGCAAGGTAGGCGAAACAAGGACCATTACCGCAACGGTAAGTCCCACAAATGTTTTGGGCAATTCCACAGCCTCCTGCACGGACGTTGTATGGGAGTCCTCGGACGAAAGTGTTGCAACCGTTGACAGCAACGGCGTTGTTACATTTGTTTACGGCGGTGACTGCGAAATCACCTGTACCACAAGAGACGGCGGATTTACCGCAACCTGCGCTGTAAATGTTGTTACAAATTATGACCCCCTTCAGCTTCTTATTGACCAGTACAATGATTTACAGCTTAATTCAGTAAACTACTATCCCGACACCTGGGATGCCTTTACTGCTGAAATGACCGCTTCACAGGCAATGATTGACAGAGGCGGTTACTCACAGAAAGAGGTTGACGCCCAGTACGCAAAGCTTGAAAACGCATATAAATCTCTTAAAAAATACAATTATATCCAAAAGGTAGAGCTTTATCTTGACGGCGAGCCTACGGCAGAATTTTATCAGTACGATTTGAGCCTGCTTAAAGAGGGTGTAAGCTATAAAAATGCAAAGCTTGACCTTAATGTAAGACTATATCCCAACAACGGCTCTTATGCATCGGTTAAATGGGAGTCCTCTACATCGGATATTTCCGTAACCGACAGCGGTGAATGTTCACCTACAATTCAGTCCTCCTGCTACGGCAGAATTACCTGTACCGTAACAGACCATTTCGGCAACGCATTTTCCGATGATGTATGGGTATCATTTGCATACTATCCTGTTACGGAGCTTAAGCTCTCCGACACAACCATAAACGGTAAAGTAGGCGACACTCATCAGCTTGCCTGCACCGTATATCCGACAGGTACCTCACTTACCCATATCGGTGCCGCTTCTATCCAGGATTTCTATTGGGAAAGCGACGATGAGAATGTTGCAACAGTTGACGAAAACGGACTTGTTACCTTTGTAAACGCCGGCTCCACGGTAATCCGTGCGGTATCCTATGACGGCGGCGTTTCCGCAGAATGTCAGGTTTCTACCGAGGGCGACAGAACAGGTCTGAAGGCGGCAATAGATAAATACAAGGATGTAGACTGCACCCTTTATGATTATGATTATGCCCAGGATTTCAAACAGGCATATCAGGCGGCGGAAAACGCTCTTACCGATTTGGCAATGACTCAGGACGAAATTGACGAGGCAACGGCAGGACTTAACTACGCCGGAGAGCAGATGCTGGCTCACCCGTATATTTTGGTTGAAGGCATTGACCTGAGCTACAACACATATAAGAGAAGCCTTACAAACAGCTCAACGGCGGTGGCGTCGGGTACAGTATCAACCACCACCGATGCATTGTCGGTTAATTTGTCATCGGGCTACTCCAATTATAATGATTATAATGATGTAAAAATAAATGCGGTGCCTTCGCCGTCAAATTCCATGTACAAAACAATCACATGGAACACCGACAGCTCCAAGAACGCTAAGGTTTCCGTCAGCGGTTCACAGGTTACGGTTACACCTAACGGCGGACACAGCGACGGCGCATGGGCAATACTTACCGTAAGCACCACCGACCATTATGACAGAGTTACCTCAAGAACCATATATGTTTGTATGTCAGATAAGACCTGCACGGGAGTAGATATTACTCTGTCAAGCTTGACGCTGCTTGCCGGCGCATCTGCTCAGCAGCTACAGTACAGCGTCAGCGGAAGTCCGGAATTTTCAAATGTTATCTGGACCTCCTCCGATGAATCGGTTGTAACGGTTGACCAAAACGGCGCAGTTACCGCAGTTGATAAAGGTCAGGCTTATGTTACGGCAAAGACCGTTGACGGCGGTTATTCAGACAAAATAAGCATTGAGGTACAGACAGACTTCTCTGCTCTTGCGGAAAAGGTTTCCGAATATTCCGATTTAATCAACAGTGTAACGGACAACTACGTTTACACCGAGGAAAGCCTTGAGGTTCTCAGTGCGGCTGTAACAGAAAGTAAGACCATGGTTGACGAGGGAAAGGCAACTCAGGCAGAGGTTAATGCTCAGTATGAAACCCTTGTTGCCGCATACAACGCTCTTGAAGAATACATTATGGCTACGGGACTTGATATTACCGTCGAGGAAGGCCAGTCAACTGTTACGGAGCCTAACGAGGGTTATGTTAGATTTACCGGAACTCTGCTTAACGGCAAGAAAATTCAGCTTCTAAGCGGAGCTCAGCCTGAGGGTGCAAGATACAAGAGTATTGAATGGACCTCCTCCAACGAGAATATTACAGTTGATGAATACGGTCTTGTTACAAGCACTACAACCCAGGCTAAATGGGCGTTAATTACCTGTAAGATTACAAATGCCAGAGACGAAGTATTTGAGGATAGCGTTTATGTATCCTTTGTTAAGAACGGAGTTACAGGCGTAACCTTTGCAAGCGACACCGTATTCGGTGCACCGCAGGAGGTTAAGGCACTTAATCCCGATTTGGGAACAGGAAGTAATATTGCCTCCTCTCAGGTAACGGAATGTGAATATAAATCCTCCGACGAAAGCGTTGCAACCGTTGATGCAAGCGGTAATGTAACATTTGTTTCACAGGGCACGGCAACAATTACCTGCACAACCTATGACGGTGGCTTCACAGGCTCAATTACAGCCTACACCACTTGGGACACCACCGCCTTGCAGGAGGCTCTTGCCCAGGCAGATTCCATAACCTATACCGATTATGCTTACGAGCAGGGTATGGCGTTTAAGGCTGCTTATGAGGAAGCCCAGGCGGTTTATGCAAATGTTTATGCAACTCAGGATGAAATTGACACCGCCTGCACAAATCTTCAGACGGCTATGACAAATCTTGAGGGCAACGAATTTGTTAAGCCTAAAGCAACAATAACAATCGCAGGAAGCAATATCAGCAGCGGTACATCTTATCCGATTGATGAAAATTCACAGGTAACTGTTGATTATACTCTTAACGAGGGCGCAATGGTTAAATCCGTTGCGTGGAGCACCACTGACGAAAACGGCGTTACCTCGCAGACCTCGGGTGATTCCCTTGTTCTTACAAAGACCGCCGAGGGCAGTGCAACCGTTACAGTTAAGCTTGCGGTTACCGATAATTATGACAGAGTAACAAATTATTCTTACGATATTATTGTTGTAAATCAGATAATAAATATCACGGAAATTGCGCTTACGCTGAACGGCGAGATAGCCGGAGATACGTACAGCAGTACGGGACACAAGCTGGGCTACACCGATTATACACCGGTACAGTTAGGCTACATTGCCACACCTGAGGATGCTACCGAGCCTGTTTCGGTAGCGTGGACATCATCGGCGTCATCATATATTACCGTTGACAGTACCGGTCTTGTTGAGCTTACCACCTTGGGCAAGGCTAAGTCCACTAACACCTCAACAATCACCTGCACCGTTACAAATACGGACGGCTCCACTGTATCAAAGAGCATAACCGTTACAATCACCAGATAGGGAGGGCTCAGCAATGAAAAATAAAAAATTCAAAAGCCTGATATCCTCCCTGATGGCAGGCGCAGTAATAATTTCCTCTATGTGCGTGGGTATGTTTGCCTACGGCGACGACGCAGTTGCCATTAACAGTGCAAATTTTCCCGATGATAACTGGCGCACGGTAGTAAAAAATTATTATGATGCAAATGACGACGGATATTTGTCCGCCGACGAAAAGGTGGGAAGCGTAATGTCAGTCAGCGGTATGCTGGAGGACGCCTGCGGAGAGGACGCACAGATTTCCGACCTTAAAGGAATTGAATATTTTACAAACATCAAACGTCTGCGTTGCGGCGGTATTGGATTAAAAACCCTTGATGTAACCGCAATGCCCCAGCTTATTGAGCTTACCTGCGAGGGTAACGAGCTTACTTCTCTTGATTTAAGTCAGAATACCCAGCTGGATTGGCTCAACTGCTCCTCCAACGCATTCACCTCCATTGACGTGTCGGCGAATACAAAGCTTACGAAGTTGGACTGCTATGCTAACCACCTGGCATCTCTTGATGTGTCTGCACTGACCTCGCTTATTACTCTCAGATGTCAGCAAAACGAGCTTAGCGCTCTTGATTTAAGCAGTAACACGGCACTTCAAACCCTGATGTGTGCAAACAACCATCTTACTGCGCTGAACCTCAGTGCAAACACTCAGCTTACCAGCGTTACAAACACAATGATAGGCTACCAGACTGTTGACGCAAAGGCTGTTATTGACGGCGAGGTTTATCTTGTTAATCTTGCCATTGCCGAGTCACAGAACATTGTTTCAACAAGCCTTGACAGAATTGAGGTTGCCGACGGCGAGGATATTGCGGTATCGGGATATGACGGCAATGACTTTGTAGCATACAACGTAGAAGATATTGCCGATGGTGTAGATTATGTTTACGACGTACAGCTTGCAGATGCGGAGTCAATGTCGGTGCACGTTAATGTTGAAAGAGATTTCTGGCAGGTTAATTTCTATACTGCCGCCGACAAGCAAACCCTTATTACCTCCTGTATTGTGAACACAGGCGAGACTGCGGCGGCACCGGAAATAACAGATGTTCCCCAGTGTAAAGCCTTTGACTCCTGGAGCCAGGACTTTACATCTGTTACGGCTGATATGGATGTTTATGCAATTTGGCGTGACGACCATCACTATGACGTAACTGCATTTGACGGAACAACCGTTACTGTTTCCTGTCCGGGCTGTAACGATTCTTCAACATATAACTGGATTGATTTGTTCACCAAACGAAGCGGTGACGCAAATTATGTGCCGGAGGTTGACAGAAATAACGACGGCGTTATCAATGTAAAGGATTATGCATTGATGTCAAAACAGTTTAAATAATATATAAAACCAAGCACACCTTAATGTGCTTGGTTTTGCTTTTGTAAAAAATATTGTTAAAAATTAAAAATGGTATTTATATTTAACATTTAATTTGTTATAATATGTGCGTTAAATTTTTATAAAGAGAGGGAATAACTTATGGGCGGATTTTTTGCGGCTGCTTCAAAAGAGGATTGCGTATTTGATTTATTTTTCGGTGTAGACTACCATTCTCACCTGGGCACAAGACGTGCCGGAATGGCTGTTTATGACGAAAGCAACGGCTTTGACAAGGCTATTCACAATATTGAAAATGCGCCGTTCAGAACAAAATTCACTAAAGAATCAAACGATATGCACGGAAATTTAGGTATCGGCTGTATATCCGATTTTGAGGCACAGCCTATTCTTGTGCGTTCCCACCACGGCACCTTTGCAATTACCACGGTGGGTAAAATAAACAACGCCGATGAAATTGTGGATGAGATTATTAAATCAAACACCCACTTTTTTGAAATGCAAAACGGCGACATCAACCCCACGGAGCTTGTGGCGGCAATTATTAATCAAAAGGAAAATTTCATTGACGGTATTAGATATGCCCAGGAAATTGTGGACGGCTCAATCAGTATGTTGATTCTCACGCCGAAGGGCATTTACTGTGCAAGGGATAAAATGGGCAGAACGCCTATCGTTCTCGGAAAAAAGGACAGCGGTTACTGTGCAAGCTTTGAAAGCTTTGCCTATCTCAATTTGGGATACGAGGACTATAAGGAGCTTGGCCCCGGCGAGATTGTGATTATGACTGCCGACGGTGTTAAAACTCTTGTTGCGCCCGGTAAGGATATGAAAATCTGCACATTCCTTTGGGTTTATTACGGTTATCCATCATCCTCCTACGAGGGTATCAGCGTTGAAAAAATGCGCTATAACTGCGGACGTGCTCTTGCTAAGCGTGACACGGTTAAGCCGGACATTGTAGCAGGCGTACCTGATTCGGGTATTGCCCACGCTATCGGCTATGCCAACGAATCCGGCGTGCCCTTCAGCCGTCCGTTTATCAAATATACACCAACCTGGCCCCGTTCATTTATGCCCACAAACCAGAGCAAGCGTAATCTTATTGCAAAGATGAAGCTTATTCCTGTTCACGATTTGATTGAGGGCAAGAGTCTGCTTTTGATAGACGATTCAATCGTGCGCGGTACACAGCTCAGGGAAACCACGGAATTTTTGTATAACTCCGGCGCTAAGGAGGTTCATATCCGTCCTGCCTGTCCTCCTCTTGTTTACGGTTGTAAGTATCTTAACTTCTCACGCTCAACCTCCGAGATGGAGCTTATTACACGCCGTGTTATAAGAGAGCTTGAGGGCGGCGACCCGGACGACTCTGTTCTTCAGCAGTACACCGACCCCGACAGTGAAAAGTATCAGCAGATGGTAGATAAAATTTGCGAAAAGCTTAACTTTACCTCCCTGCGCTATCACCGTCTTGATGATATGATTGAGTCGGTAGGCATTGATGAGAGCAAGCTTTGCACCTATTGCTGGAATGGAAAAGAATAATATAAATAGTATATTAATAATATAAATGTTGACGGCTTCCTAATCATAAAGGGAGCCGTTTTTTTACGCAACCGGCGGTTGCAAATGAAAATGCAAAGCAGAATATATAGATTTACCCAAATGTTTTTGCTATTCTTGAGTCATCAAACAGCAAATCATTTGAAAGGAATCTATTACTATGAACAATATTAAAAATATAACAAAATTACCTCTTGATAATGCGGCTAAAATTTATCCGGCGGCTATGAACAAAAGGTGGAACAGTGTTTTTGCCGTGTCGGCGCACCTTAATGAAGACGTAAATATTCTTGCTTTAAAGAAAGCGGTTGAAGATTTATATGTGCGCTTTCCGTCCTTTTACGTTGTGCTTAAAAAAGGATTCTTCTGGGATTATTTTGTTCCCTGTACGGATACGGATATTGTAGAAAAGGAAGCTCACAGCCCCTGCCGAAGCTTTGATGTCAGCGATAAAAGAAAGCCTCTTTTCAGAGTGGTTTATTCAAAAAGAGAAATCAGATGTGAATTTTTCCACAGTGTAACCGACGGAACAGGCGGTAACGAGTATTTGAAGGCTCTGCTTTATCAGTATTTTATTAATTGCAGAAAAAATGTTTATTCCGACGGCAAAATCAGAACCCTGAAAGAAGGATGGAGCAACAGTGAAATCAGCGACGATTTTCACAAAAGCTATGTAAAAGGCTTGAAATGTTCAAGAAGCGACACCAACGCTTACCAGGTAAAGCTGAAGAAGGAAAAAGACTTTTTATCAAGAACGCAGATATGTATGCCCATAGATGAAATTGCGTATATTTCAAAGCATATATACAACTGCACGGTAACACAGCTTGTCAGCGGAGTTTACGCTATGGCGCTGATTGAGGAATACAAAAAAAGCAAATCAAATAAGCCTGTAAAGCTTTCAATTCCCGTTAATTTAAGAAAATTTTACGGCTCTGACACCCTTAGAAATTTTTCCTCCTATGTTACGGTTGACGTTATGCCCTCCTGTAATTACAGCCTTGAAAGCGTTATTGATATGATTAAAATGCAGATGGCGCAGAAAATTACAAAAGAAAATTTCACCGCAATGATTAGCCAAAACATCTCCGATGAGGAAATGGCAATTTCAAAATATTCTCCCAACATAATCAAAAGACTTGTTATGAAGGCGGCATTTTATATGTACGGCGAGGCAAAATACACCTCTACCGTAACGAACACCGGATATATTAAGCTGCCCGAAAGCATGGAAAATCTGATTGATTATTTCGCCGTAACCTTAGGTGCAACGGCTGTAAACAAAATCAACTGCGCCGTTTCGGGATTTAAAAACACCCTTTGCGTTACGCTTACCTCTGTCAGCAGGGATATGCAGATACAAAACGATTTTATGAGAATACTTGATGATATGAATGTAAATTATAAAATTTCCGCCCATTGCAACAAGACCGAAGCAAACGCCTTTGCAGGCTGATAAAGCAAAAAAGCTGTCTCACAAAAATGTGGGACAGCTTTGCTATTGTATAAAATTATTTTGCAGAAAAACGAAATTCCGTAACGGTTTTAAATTCCTCATTTGCCTTAACATAACGTGAGGGGAACTCGGGACGGTTTACCGTGTCGGGATAAAACTGTGTTTCCAAAGCGGCACCGCGGCGGAATTTTACAACATTATCACCCTTGCCGGCAGTATAATCCTTACTGAGCCAGCCGCCGCAGTAAAGCTGAATTCCGGGCAGGTCGGTGTAAACCTCCAAAACCCTTCCGCTGTTTTCGTCCTCAAGAACGGCGGCTTTTTCAAAGGACTCACCCTTACTTCTCAGGCAGAAATTGTTGTCATATCCCTTGCCCTCAATTATTGCTCTGAAGGGCTCGTCAATTTTGTCGCCGATTTTGTGATGATAAGTAAAGTCCAGCATTGTGCCCTTAACCTCACTGAGCTTGCCGGTGGTAAGCTGGCTGTCGTCGGTTTCGGTAAAGTAATCGGCGAAAATTGTCAGCTTGTGATTTTCAACGGTGGAATTATTGTCGCCGGAAAGGTTAAAATAGGCGTGGTTAGTGGGATTTGCAACAGTGTCACTGTCGCTTAAAATGCTGTATTCAAGACGCAGAACATTGTCGTCGGTAAAAGTATATGTAACCCTCATTGTAAAATTGCCGGGAAATCCGTCCTCGCCGTCGGGAGAAAATCTTTTAAAGGTTACGCTGTTGTCGGTGGTTGATTCAGCCTCCCACGGAGTAAAGCTGAAACGTCCGCCGCCGTGGAGAGTCCAAGTTCCCTGATTGTTGGGGGTATGATATTCTTTGCCCTCAAAGGTGAATTTTGCATCACGTATTCTGTTTGCCCATCTGCCTACAACAAGTCCCTGGTAGCCGTAGTCAGGGTTTGTGTAATCCTGCGGATTGTCAAAGCCTAAAACAACGTCGTCAAGCCTGCCGTTTCTGTCGGGCACATACAGGGATTGAATACCTGCGCCGAGAGTTTGCAGACAAACGTAAGCACCGTTTTTGTTTGTAATTTTATAAAGGTCAATTTTAGTGCCGTCGTCAAGACAGCCGAACAATGATTTTTCAATACTCATAATCACACACTCTTTCGCAGTAGTTATATATAATCAGTATATATTAAATTAATATTAATTTCAATACTGTTTATTTTATTGACTTGACATTTTAACATTTTATTATTAGTATAAAATAGTATTATAATATAATAGGTATTAAGATTTAAGGGAGAAGTTATGGAATATATTATTGCTGTAATGAGATATATTGCTCCGGTTGCGGCGGTGCTGATACTTGCCACCTGCATAATGTCCCTTTTCCGCAACAGACCGAGAGTGCATAAAATGGCTCAGTTAGTGGACCAAAACAACGGTGCTATTATAGATATTGACCATTGGGAAACCTCAATAGGCAAGAGCAAATCAAACGATATTGTTCTGCCGTTTCCGTCGGTCAGCCGTTTTCACGCCGTTATTGCAAAAAAGCGCAATGACTGGCTGATTACCGATACTTTCTCAAAAACAGGCGTGCTTGTTAACGGAAAAGAGATTGAAAAAAGCGCAGTTCTTGAGGACGGAGATATTATCACCATAGGCGAAATTCCTATGAAATTTCAGTGTCAGGAGGCACTGTCCTCCAAGCGCAAGCAGAAAATACGCTCCGACGCCCGTCAAAATGCTTCGCCCAGAGCAGGCACCGTGGCTTACGGCGTATTGGTTGATATAAAAACCCACCGTCCCATTTATCTTAAAAAACGTGATGTGCTGATAGGCAGGGGAAATGATGCGGACATTCAGATTATGAGCCAGATGGTAAGCTCCCATCACGCCCGTATTCATCAAACCAGCAGAGGCTGGGCGTTGTCGGACCTTGACTCCCACAACGGTACAAAATTAAACGGAAGATATATTAACGAACCCCAGCTTATTTTTGACGAGGATATGATTACCTTCGGCGACAGGGTGTTCATATTCTATGAGAAATAGGAGAAAATATCTATGGCGAATAATAAAATGAAAAAAATGCCTAAAATAAAGCCTGTAAACAACTTTCTGCTGTTGTTTATACTGTCAATATTTCAGGTTACAACAGGCTTTATCGGAGCAAACACCGGGGACGAATTTCAAAGCAAGGTAATGCTTGCTCTGCTGTGTCTTGTTGCTCTTGAATGGGTGTATCTCATAATTTTTTATGTAGGCTTTCACCGCCGAAATTTTGAGCTTGAAATTATAGCCTTTTTCCTGTGTGGTGTGGGGCTTGTAACAATAGGCAGTATTGACCCGGACGCCGCCTTTAAGCAGTTTTTTATGGTGCTTGCCGGCGTGCTGATATTTATATTTATGGTTTTCCTTATGGGCAATGTTGACCTATGTATGAAGCTGAGGATTTTTGTAGCAGGCGGTGCGCTTCTACTGCTTTTGGTAAATCTTGTTATAGCAGGCACTACAAACGGTGCAAGAAACTGGATAACCATAGGCGGAATAACGCTTCAGCCCTCGGAATTTGTAAAAATTGCCTTTATTTTCGTAGGTGCGGCAACGCTGGAGAAAATTCAGACGTCAAAAAATATTTTTGCCTTTATCGGATTTTCCGTTGCCTGCGTAGGTGCGCTTATATTAATCAAGGATTTCGGCACGGCACTGATATTCTTTATAACATTTTTGATTATTGCCTTTATGAATTCCGGCGATATTAAAACAATAATTCTTGCGGTGGCGTCTGCGGTAATGGGCGGAGCCATTGTGCTTAAATATAAATCCTACGTTAAAAACAGATTTGCCGTTTACCGTCATATATGGGAAAATAATAATTATAATGAAAAGGGCTTTCAGCAGTCCCGTGTGCTGGTGGGACTTGCCAGCGGAGGTCTGCTGGGCCTTGGTATAGGCAACGGCAATGTTAGGTATGTTTATGCCTCCACAACGGATATTATTTTCGGCGTAATCTGCGAGGAATGGGGATATATTTTCGGCATTGCACTGGTGCTTTCCTTTGTTTGCATTGCCGTATCGGCTTTGGTAAACAGCATTGCCGCCCGTTCCACCTTTTACTCAATCGCCGCAGTGGCAGGTGCAGGTATGCTTTTGTTCCAGACGGCGCTTAATATATTCGGTATTACCGATATTCTGCCTCTTACCGGCGTAACGCTTCCCTTTGTAAGTCAGGGCGGTTCATCTATGATGAGCTGCTGGGCGGTTTTGGCGTTTATCAAGGCGTCCGACGTGCGCACCTATAACTATCTGGGAGGTGCAAAGAAAAGATGAAAATGATTACCAAACGAGGAATTTTCCTCTGGATATTATCGGCGCTTTTCGTGGCGGGACTTGTGTTTTTAACAGTATCCCTTGTCAGCAACGGCGACGAATGGGTTATGAAACGCTTTAACCACCACGTTTATTCCGACGGTGAGCTTATCGGCGCAGGTACTATTTACGACACCGACGGTGACGTGCTTGCCGAAACTGTTGATGGTGAGCGTAAATACAGCGACAGTAAAACCACCAGAAAATCAACACTCCATACGGTAGGCGACCCTAAAAACTTTATTTCAACAGGCGTTCAGTCGGTTTATGATGCAAAGCTTACCGGGTATAATCTGCTTTTCGGCGTGTATAATATTGAAAGATACGGCAAGGGCAACGATATGAAGCTGACCATTGACAGAGACATCTGCGATGTTGCCTACAAAGCCCTTGACGGACGAAAAGGCACCGTAGGCGTTGTGAATTATAAAACAGGCGACATTCTCTGTATGGTGTCATCACCAAGCTATGATGTTTACGATGTGCCCTCGGATATTGATACAAATCCCGATTACGAGGGTGTGTATATTAACCGTCTGCTGACGGCTCATTATGTACCCGGTTCAACCTTTAAAATTGTTACGGCAATATGCGCCATAGAGAACATACCCGATGTTTTTGATAGAGAATGGGACTGCCACGGCGAGTATCAGCCGGAGGAGGGCGTTGCCATTAAATGTAATGCAACCCACGGTAAGATTAATTTTAAAGAGGCGCTTGCAAAAAGCTGTAACGCTGTTTTTGCACAGATTGCCATTGAGCTTGGTCCTTCAAAGCTTAATGAAACCGCCAAGGAATTGGGCATTGGCACCTCTGTTTCAATCAGCGGTTCAATCAATTCCTTTGAGGGTAATTTCGGATTGAAGAAAAATGCGGGTGACGATATTGTGGGCTGGACAGGAATAGGACAGGGCGAAACACGTATTGCGCCTGTTACTATGCTTAGAATTGTCAGCGCAGTTGCAAACGACGGCAAGGCGATTTCCTTTAATATTGTAGATAATCTTGCAAATCAGGCAGGCAAGGCACTTAATATCACTCTGCCTAATAATCAGGTGGAATTACTAAGCAGTGATACTGCGTCAAAAATGAAGGATATGCTCAGGTACAATGTTAAAAATCAGTACGGTGATTACAATTACGAGGGTCTGCATCTTTGTGCAAAAAGCGGAACTGCGCAGATTGACGAGGTTGACGCTCATAATATTGCCTGGTTTACCGGATTTATGGATGACAGCGAGCACCCTTACGCCTTTGTTGTTGTAATTGAAAACGGAAATTCCGGTAGTCAGACGGCAGGACCCGTTGCAAATAAAATTTTACAGGCGGTAGTTGATAAAGACTGATATGACAGATTTTAACGAAAAAGATACAAATAGCGAAAGAGCGTTTTTGCTTAGTGTTGACAGCGGAGATTTTGACGCAGAGGTTTCTATGGAGGAGCTTTGCCGTCTTGCCGAAACGGCAGGAGCGCAGGTGGAAGGTGCCGCTATTCAAAAACGCCCGTCACCTGAGGCGGCGACCTTTGCCGGCAGGGGACTGCTTGATGAAATCAAAAGCTTCTGCCGTGATAACGACATAGATTTGATTATTGCCGACGGCGAGCTTTCTCCCGTTCAGGTGAGAAATATTGAAGATATTACAGGGGTGAGAGTAGTTGACAGAACTACTCTTATTCTTGATATTTTCGCAAAGCGTGCCCGTTCAAGGGAGGGTAAGCTTCAGGTTGAGCTGGCACAGCTTAAGTATTCTCTGCCAAGGCTTACAGGCAAGGGAACAAGCCTTTCCCGTCTCGGAGGCGGTATAGGCACAAGAGGTCCCGGCGAAACAAAGCTTGAAACGGACCGCCGTCATATAAGAAACAGGATAAAAAATCTTAATGCCGAGCTTGACAAGGTGGAAAAACGCCGACAGGCTATGCATTCCCGACGGAAGAAAAACGGCGCCTTAAGCGTTGCCATTTTGGGCTATACAAATGCAGGCAAGTCAACCCTTATGAACACCCTGACAAACGCCGGAGTTTTGCAGGAGGACAAGCTTTTTGCCACCCTTGACCCCACTGCAAGAAAGCTTACCCTGCCCGACGGCAGACAGATTATGCTTATTGATACCGTAGGTCTTGTTCAAAGACTGCCTCACCAGCTGGTTGACGCCTTTCGCTCAACTCTTGAGGAGGCGGTGTGGGCAGACGTTATACTGAATGTGTGCGACGCCTCCGACAGCGAATGTGTCAATCATATAAACGTCACCATGGATTTACTGCGTGACCTTGACTGCGGTGCAAAGCCTATTATAAACGTGCTTAATAAATGCGATGCGGTAACAGATGAGCTTGATTTTGACTTCTTTGAAAACAGTGTTAAAATCAGTGCTCTTACAGGAGAGGGCATTGATAACCTCCTTGAAGAAATTTCAAAGGCTTTGCCGAAAAGCCGCCGCCGTGTTAAAATTCTCATACCCTTTGACAAAGGCTCCCTTGTTAATCTTCTGCGTGAAAACGGCGAGGTTTTCAGCGAGGAATACACCGACAGCGGTACGCTGATGGATGTTTCGGCGGAAATTTCCGTTCTCGGCGGTATTAAAGATTATATTATTTAACCCAATCGCATAAAATCATTATGGGGTGGTTTTATGCAAATGATTACAATTAAAGCAAAGCCAAAAACCATATTCGGCATAATTCTTGCCGTAACGGGAATTGTGGTTATACTTCTCACCTTTATCGGCAACCATACAGGCTCGGCACCTGCGGCGGCGCAGATTAAATGCTCCACCGCTCAGGACAGAATATCGTATCTAACATCTTTAGGCTGGCAGGTTGACGAAAATGAGGAGAAGAAAAGTATTGTGATTCCCTCTGTTTTCAACGATGTGTATAACGATTATAACGATATACAGAAAAGTCAGGGCTTTGATTTGGAAAATTACAAAGGCAAAAGGGCTGTGCTTTATTCGTACAGTATTAAAAATTACAAAGGCTCGGACAATGTTAAAGCCGACCTGATTGTGTATAACGGCAATCTTATCGGCGCAGATTTGTGCGACAGCGACACGCAGGACGGTTTTCTTATTGCCCTGCAGAAATGTGAAGATGGACAGACTTGATAAAATTATTTCACGTCAACTTAATATTACACGCTCACAGGCAAGGGATTTGATTAAAAACGGTGCGGTTCAGGTTAACGGCACAGCGGTTACTAAATGTGACGCGAAATTCGGCGACGAGGATGCCTTCACCGTAAACGGCAGGGATGTAGGCAACGAAAAATTTGTTTACATTATGATGAACAAGCCAAAGGGTGTGATTTCCGCCTCCGACGGCAAGGGAGAAAAAACCGTGGTGGATATTCTGCCTGAAAATATGAAACGCCGTGGACTTTTTCCTGCCGGCAGGCTGGATAAGGACACAACCGGGTTTGTGCTGATTACCGATGACGGCACCTTTGCCCACGATATTTTAAGTCCGAAAAATCATATTGACAAAACATATATTGCCTGTCTTGACAAGCCTTGTGACGATGATACCGTCCGGGATTTTCGCCGGGGAATGACTCTTAACGGCGAAAAGCTGATTGAGGCGGAGATTTCTCCTGTTAATGAGGATTATACCGTGGCTAAGGTGGTTTTAAGGCAGGGGCTTTATCATCAGGTTAAGCGTATGTTCAAAAAGCACGGTATAACGGTTACTGCGCTGAAGCGTATTGCTATGGGTGATGTTGAGCTTGACTCTGCTCTCGGGGAGGGTGAGTGCCGATATTTGACGGAAAAGGAGATAAATTTATTAAAAAAGTAAAAATTTTTTCTCAGAGATTTTACGCAAATTAACGGGTGTTTATTTAATAATTGCACAATATATTGTGTTTTCGTCATTTTGACGAAAAATAAGTTTATGCAAATAGCACAAAAAAAGATATAAATTTTTATAAAAAGGTTGCAAAATTATCAAATTGATTGTATAATATGTACAATTGGTTTGATAATTTTTTGTGCATATTTGCAAAGAGCATTTTTGCACGATGTATAAATGTTGACAAATGGGAGGGTAATTATGCCAAACAGACTGTTTCAAGGTATTATTAATCAAATGCGTGACGCCACCGACAGAAATATCGGTGTAGTTGATGAAAGCGCAACAGTTATTTCCTGCAGTGAGCTTGGACTTATCGGCGAGGTGCGCAAGGGCGTTATTTCCGCCGGAGTTTTCAACGGACTTCCGATTTGTGTGGATAACTGCACATACAAGGCCTTCGGTGATTCCGTTCATCCCGAATATGCCGTTTTCGTTGACGGAACGGACGAAATGAGCAAGCGTTTTGCCGATATTATTGCCGTTTCCCTTGACCAGATTAAACGCAGTAACGACGAAAAGTTTGACCGTTCAAATTTTGTAAAAAATGTAATTCTTGACAATATTCTTCCCGGCGATATTTATATTAAGTCAAGAGAGCTTAGGTTTAATAACGACGCATCAAGGGTTGTTTTCCTTATCAGAGTTACAAAAACCACCGATGTTTCCGTTTTTGACGTTATTCAAAATTTCTTCCCGGATAAAACAAAGGATTTTGTTATTAATATTAACGAAACCGATATTGCCCTTGTTAAAGAGGTGCGCCCCAATGTTGACAGCGCAGATTTGGAAAAGCTTGCTCAGTCAATCTGCGACACCCTTTCAACAGAGTTTTACTGCACCGCTATTGTGGGCATCGGCACCTGCGTAACAGGTATTAAGGAGCTTGCCCGTTCCTTTAAGGAGGCACAGGTTGCCCTTGAGGTAGGCAAGGTTTTTGACACCGAACGCTCTATTATCAGCTATGAGAATTTGGGCATTGCCCGTCTTATCTATCAGCTTCCCACAACTCTGTGCGAAATGTTTTTGAGAGAGGTGTTCAAGAAAGGCTCTATTGAGTCCCTTGACCAGGAGACCTTGTTCACTATTCAAAAGTTTTTTGAAAATAATCTTAACGTGTCGGAAACCTCAAGAAAGCTGTTCGTCCACAGAAACACGCTTGTTTACAGACTTGAAAAAATCAAAAAGCTCACCGGCCTTGATTTAAGAGAATTTGACGACGCCATAGTGTTCAAGGTAGCACTTATGGTTAACAAATACCTTGACTCCACCCCGGTTAAATATTAATAAAAAAGATTGCAGGACTTAGATTTTCTTCTAAGTCCTGTATTTTGGCTCCGCACGGTATGGACAAATTGTATATACAGTAGTATTATAAAATTAATGGGTATAAAATTAAAATCAAAATCTGTTTTGAATCGTCTTATATTACATATAAAAAACTATATAAAATAATTCGCATTTCTACCAACAGGCAAGTAAAAATGGAGAAACTATGAGAAAAATTGATGATAAATTAATAAACAAAGCTATTGACGGCGACCCGAGAGCATTTGAGGTCATTTATAACCAAACTTATTCAACAGCAAAGGGAATTGCTCTTTCTATTGTTCATAACGAACAAGATGCTGAGGATTTGATTCAAGATAGCTACATAAAGCTTTTGAAAAATCTTCCGCAATTAATTAATTGCAGTAGATTTCAGTCATATTTTAATAAAATAGTTGCAAACACCTGCAAGGATTATCAGAAAAAGAAAAAACCAAATCTGTTTTGTGAATTTGCACTTGACGATGAAACCTATGACGATTTTGAAGCAAATCTTGCAACGCCCAATAAAGGCGACTATATTCCGGAAGAAATAGACAAAAAAGCTGTTTCAAAAAGGATTATAAAAGCCATTAATAAGCTTCCCGAGGAACAGCGCACTTGTGTTATGCTTCATTATTATTGTGAAATGACGGTTGATGAAATTGCAAAGATGTATGGTATTTCAAGAAATACGGTTATATCACGATTGAGCTATTCAAGAAAGAAGCTAAAAAAAGAGCTTCAAAAGGACAAAAACGACAAGTTCTTTGGTATTATGTTGTTTCCTTTTGTTCAGCAGGGACTTGATAAAAGCCAGAGAACACTGCCCTTTAATTTTAGAAGGCGTGTTTGCTTTAAAAAGACAGTTGAGAATGCTTCAAAGCTTAATTTGTTAAAAATTTCAGGTGCATATAAAGCTATGGTTGGTCTGTCTGCAATTCCGTTTATGGTTCAGGTGGGCGCAGTTGCTACGGTTATATTGATTGTTGCAGTAACACCAAAGGGTATAGATTATATACAAAATCAAAATAAAAAAGCAGTATCAAATACCCAATCCGAGGCAATTACAACTGCTAATAATGACGAAAATATACACTCATCAATATCCCAAGGCAAGGATTATATTATTTATAAGGATGATATAATAACCTGCAATAATAACGCAGTGTTCTTTGTTAAAAGCGGTAATACAATATACAACGGTAATGCGGATGATTATGTAATATTGGACGATGATTTGTATTTTGTGTCAAACCAAAAGCTTGTAAAATATGATTTAATTAATCACAAAATATCCGGCGAAACAAAAATAAATGCAACAAATATTTGTTATGCATCGCAAATGACCTGTGTCAATAAAAATGACGGTACACTTACGATTGTTGATGAGCATGGCAAAGCAGAGAGCTCCTTTAATTCAAACATAAAAAATGCCGAATTTATTGATAACAAGCTATATAATTATGACGAAAACAATAATCTGGTTAAATATGTTATTTCAAGCAAAACAAAAAGCATTGTTTTTTACGGAAAAGATAACTACGGAATGAACTTTGCATATCAAATAAAGGATGAAGCTTGCTATTATCCTAATTTTGACAGTGACGAAACCGCTTTGTTAAATAAAAGTGACGGGTCTGTAATTAAGCTTGAACAACCGTTTGTTGACTTTGGCGTAAGCGATAGCTATATTTATTATTCCGGATGTGATGACGGATTTTACCGCACTGACTTGAATGGCAACGGTGAAAAGAAAATATACAATAAGCCGCTGGCTTTTGCAGGAGAATCTAATGGATATTCTGCCTGGTATGACATTAAATCATCAAAAACTATTATCATTAATGATTCAAGTAATACTTTTGATTATGTTGTACCTGAAAAGATTGACAGGCTTTCGGTTTACAATAATTATATTTTCTATAAATCAGGAGAGGAACATTTTTGTAAATCAATTAATGAATTGCAAAAATTCAATGGATAAAAATGAAAAAAGTAAAAAAAATATTATCTGTTATATTATCAGCTTGTTTACTAATAACAACAATGTACATTCCCTACCAATGCTTTGCAGAGGTAGTGAGCGGTAGCTGCGGAGAAAACGCCTTTTGGGAATTTGATGATTCAACGGGAACATTAATAATCTCCGGCACAGGAGAAATGGAAGATTATGTTTATTCGCAAAGTTCAGACACATCTGTTTTTAAAGATTATAGAGAAACACTTAAAAATGTAGTAATTGGTGAGGGTATTACACATATAGGCAATTATACATTTTATAATTTTTCTAACATTGAAAATGTTTCATTTCCTTCAACATTGACATCAATTGGAATAAGCTCCTTTTATGGTTGCAGTAAAATTACAAAAATAATGCTTCCCGAAAGTGTTACAACAATCGGTCAAACTGCTTTTCGCGGAACTAATCTAAAAAGTTTTTGTAGTGAAGAAGAAGGCGAGGTGATAATAAGTGATAATATCACAAACATTGGTGGTGGATGTTTTGGTGAATCAACTTATATAACCAGTGTCCATATTGGTAAAAATATTGTAAGTAGTTATGGCTCATTTGATATAACTGATGTTATTACTTTTAATAATTTAAGCGAAATAACAGTATCCCCTGAGAATTTAGATCTTACAGTTGTTGATAATGTTTTGTACAAAAAGGATTTATCATCGTTAGTTCTTTATCCAAGAGGAAAAACCGATTCCAGTTATACTATTCCAGATGGCACAACAACTCTGTTTGCTTGTTTTAAATATAATAGCTATATTGAAAATATAATTGTTCCAAATACTGTAACAAAAATATATAATGAGGCTTTTTATCAGTGTACTAATCTTGAAAGCATTAAATTGTCAGAATCAATAACAAGTATTCCTAATGGATGTTTTAATAAATGTGAAAAACTAAATAATGTTGTTTTGCCGGCAAAAATTACTTCTATTGAAAGTTCTGCCTTTCAGCAATGCCATTCACTTAGCAACATTTCGCTTAACAATGGATTAAAAAGTCTTGGATTATATGCCTTTGCGTGGTGTGGACAACTAAAAACAATAACATTACCATCAACATTAACATCTCTTTCAAAAGGAACATTTATGGAATGTAGACAACTAGAAAGCATAAATATTCCTGTTAATATTTCTACTATTCCATCTGACTGCTTTGCTCTTGCTTCAATAGACAATGCTTCTGGGTTGTCTATTGATTTTGAAGGCGGTGTTACAACAATTGAAAAAAGTGCTTTCTACAATGCTAGATTTTCAGACCCTCTTATTTTGCCTGAATCAGTTTTGGAATTAAAATCTCTTACAAACGCAATTGTAGATAGGGTCTTTATTTTGAATAAAGATTGTATTATTTCTAATGGAGCATTCCTAAATTGTAATGCAACTATTGTTGGGTACAAAAACTCCACCGCAGAAGAATTTGCCAATAACAATTCAATCAAATTTGTTGAATTATGTTCAAATGACGAAAGTCATAATTTTAAAGCGAGCAGTAAATCCGAACCAACTTGTACTGAAAAGGGATATACTACATACCTCTGTTCAATTTGCGGATATGAGTATAATACAAGCTTTACTGAAACGTTAGGTCACACAGAGGTAATCGATGACGCAGTTGAGTCCGATTGTACAAGCACAGGCTTGACCGAAGGCTCACATTGCTCTGTTTGTAACGAGATACTGATACCGCAGACAACCACAGACGCACTTGGGCATAATTACACAATAGAAGAGACAGCCCCAACCTGTAATACAGACGGCTATACCATATATACCTGTGAGAGATGTGGAGATAGCTATAAGTCCGATTATACTGACGCATTAAATCATATTTACACAAATTATGTAAGTGACAATAATGCTACCTGTACTCAGGACGGCACAAAAACTGCAAAATGTGATAGATGCGGTGAAGCTGATACGATAGCAGATATTGGTTCAAAGCTTGAACATACATATATTTGGGAGGTTGTTTCTCAGGCAACATATACACAAAACGGTTTAGAACAAAAAATCTGTTCTGCTTGTAATAAGGTTGCTGACACAAAAGTCATACCAATGCTTACAACTGCACGGGATACAACGGTAACGGAAAGCAACAGAAATAATCAAATATCAACAGAGCAAGCAAATAAGAATGTTACTTCAAAGCCCGATTATAGCTTTAAAACAGAGTACAAGAACTTTCGTACCGTAGCAGGTATAGGATGTATAAAGGTTGCTTGGTCAAAGGACGATGATGTTACAGGCTATAAGATTTACACATCTAATTCCTCAAACGGTGGTTTTAAGCTGATTGAAACCGTAGAGAATTCTGACAGAGATTTTTGTGTTATTCAAAATCTTAAAAGCGGAAATATAATATACATAAAAATAGTTGCTTATAAAATCATAAACGAGCAAGAATATTTATCTGAAGTAACTAAAACAACAAAAGCAGTGATAAAATAAATACAATTAAAATCAAACAGTTCTTTCATTCGTCTTACAGAGTGAAAGGGCTGTTTTTATTAATTTTATTACGCTATTAAGCGGAGGGCTATTCTTCCTTCGTCTTAATACGCAGTTAGACACAAGTCAACAACTCAGTAATGGACCGACTGGATCTAACTGCATTTCTTGTAAATTAAAACAGAAAAAATCAAATGTTTAAAAAATAAAAATCAAAGGCAAACATTATTCGTCTTATGAGTGAATAAGGCAAATTTTGCCGAAAAAAGGAGTAAAATATTATGGAAGAAAACAGAACAAATCAAGGAACAGTAACAATTAATATTGAAACTGCCCCTCAGGTATCGCCTAAATCAAAAACAAAAGCGGCGCTTTTATGCTTTTTCTTAGGCGTTTTCGGTGTTCACAGATTTTATGTAGGCAAGGTGGGAACCGGAATTTTATATTTACTTACGGCAGGCCTTTTCGGCATAGGAGACGTGGTTGATTTTATAAAAATTTTGTGCGGCTCCTTCAAGGACGGCGACGGACTTAAGCTGAAGTAATTTTGGTAAAGAATAGGAGGTATTTTTATGAAAAAAGTTATTAGTTTATTATTATCAATCGTTATGATGTTTAGTGTAACAGCAGGCATTGACTTATCAGCTTATGCTGATATTGTTGTTGGAGGCGATTCCTATGAAGGTAAATGCGGAGAAAATATCACCTACTCATTTGATGAATCAACCGGCACGCTTACCCTTACAGGAACTGGTGATATGTATGACTATATATTACCAACTAACTCGGATAGCCCTTGGGAAGGATATAAATTCAGCATTAAAAAAATAGTTATAGAGGATGGTATTACCGGCATTGGTGCGGGGGCGTTTGTCTTATGCGGACATAGTTATGGTGTTGAAAATGATGAAGGTAAATATGTAATCAAAGGAGATCTTGAAATAACAATACCTGACAGTGTAACCAAAATAGGACAGTCAGCATTTTCTTTTTCAAAAATAACTAACCTAATAATTCCAAATAGCGTAACTAGCATTGGAAACTGGGCTTTTTCATGTTGTGATTATATAAAATCTGTATATATACCATATTCTGTTACAGAAATAGGTTGCGGACCATTTCACTCTTGTGCTGAATTAGAGACAATAACTGTAGATTCAACCAACAAAATTTACAAATCAAAGGACAATATATTGTTTGGGCCAGACATAGAATCTAATGAGTACAGTGTAATACAGTGCCCTGCAAATATAAATATGGAATCTTTTACGATTCCAGACTACGTTGTAGGAATTGGCTATGGTGCTTTTTCTAGCTGTAAAAATCTAAAAAATATTTCATTACCAAACACGCTAAAGGTAATTGATAATTATGCATTTAGTGCGTCAGGATTAGTTGAGTTGACAATTCCCGGAAGCGTTACTTATATTGGGTACAGTATTTTAGAGCATTGTCCAAATCTCAAAAAAGTTACAGTTGATGAGGATAATCAACGCTTCTATTCTGACGATTATGGTGTATTATATGCACACATCAAACAAAATTTTGATCTTTACGATGAAATGATTGCATATCCTCAAGCATCAAACAATCAGAGCTATGTTATGCCAACCAACGTAAGATACTGTGCTGAAATTATTTCAAATACGCTTGAGAATCTAAAAATAAACGATACATGTGAAAGTATAACTATCTACTGTGATAATTTAAAAGAAATACAAGTTGATTCAAGGAATGAGCACTTTTCAGTTCAAAACGGAGTCCTTTATGAATTTGATACAGAAGAATATAGTGCAACAGATATAGAAAAAATTATTGAAAGCACAAGCGAGGATTATTTTGATAAATATATTAAAGCATTTGACTTTAATGTTGCAGAAATAAATTGCTTCCCTAAAAAAATGGATATAGACGAATGCGAAATACCAAGTACAATTACAAAGAATGGTATAGAATATTCAGTTATTGGAGATGCTGATGTTGAAAATGAGTCGCTTAAAGAACTGATAGTACCGGCAAGCATTTCGGAAATATATTGTAAATGTCCAAATATGGAACATCTTGAAATTAAAGGCGCTTACAATTGCACAATTAATGGAGACAGAATAAAATGTTTAAAACTGCCAAACACATTGAAAGAGCTATGTATAGATGTAGGCAGTGAAATTACTGCGGAGAATGAAAAAGCAATAGAAAAGGAAGCTATTGAAAAATTTGAATCGCTTTCCAAAGAAGAACAGGTCGCATTATATAATCAGTTTATTGCAAATAGTTCTGATTTGAATTCAGCAGAGATCGAACTTGGATTATACTTGACAAATAAGACAATTTCGGACGTGTATGGAACGGATATATTCTATAACGGTACTAAAAACGATTGGGCAAACATTTTATTTTGTACTCATCACAACAACAATGTAGAATACAGCAGAATCCATTGTACAGACGGAGATATTAATGTTGTTGAGAAAAAAACAACACAAACCACAAGTAATACCGGACTTGAAAACGATATTAAAGTGGATTATACAGGCAATGTTGATATATTTGATGAGAGCAAGGGAGAAGTTACTCTTAATGCAGAAATAGTAGACAATGTTACAACGATAGATAATATTAAAACAGTTGTAACTTATGATTTAAAGCTGTATCAAAACGGTGAGGTTGTTCAGCCAAAAGGTTATGTAACAGTAACTATTCCAAAGCCTGCCGGAATTTTAAATCCAAAGGTAATTTATGTTGATGATAACGGCAATTCAACTATAATTCCTACAATTGATAACGGAGACGGCACCTTATCTTTCCAAACAAATCATTTTAGTATATATGCAGTATATGATGCACCGTGCAACCATGATTATACCGAAACCATAACAAAACCTGCGACGTGCACACAAAACGGAGAGATAACATACTCTTGCTCAAAATGTGAATATGAATATTGCGAAAGTGTTGAAGCGACAGGTCATAAAACCAAAGCAACCACAACAAAAGCAACAACAAGCAAAGACGGTAAAATTGTTAAGACCTGTACCGTATGCGGTAAGACCATTTCAACCACAGTAATCCCTAAAGCGTCAAGCATTAAGCTTGAGGCAACAACCTTAACCTATAACGGTAAAGTCAGAACACCAAAGGTTATTGTTAAGGACAGTAAGGGCAAGACAATTTCGTCAAGTAATTACACTGTGTCTTATGCAAGCGGTAGAAAGAATGTTGGTAAGTATGCGGTAAAGATTACGTTCAAAGGAAATTACACCGGTACAAAGACGCTTTACTTTACAATCAATCCTAAATCAACAAGCATTTCAAGCGTATCTGCCGGCTCAAAGAAATTTACTGTTAAGTGGAAGAAGCAGAGTACACAGGTTACAGGCTATCAGATTCAGTACAGCACTTCTTCCAAGTTTACAAGCCCCAAAACCGTAACGGTATCAAGCTATAAAACCACATCTAAAACAATAAGTAAATTAAAGGGTAAGAAGAAGTATTATGTACGTGTTCGTACCTACAAAACAGTAAGCGGTACAAAATACTATTCCAACTGGTCAAATGCAAAATCCGTTACAACGAAGAAATAAATTTTTGTAATTTTGCAGGGAACGTCGTATCGGCGTTCCCTTTGCCGATATAATTCTGTATTGATACAGTTAGTATATAATGATATAATGTAAATGAAATATATTTACAGGGTGAGAAATATGAAAAAAATAATATCTTTTGTTTTGTCTTTAGTGATAATTGCGTCGTCATTCAGCTTGCCGGCAACCGTATTTGCGTTTGAAAGCACGACTGAATATGCAATTATATATAATCCGCTGACTGAAAACAAGGAAGACGTTTATTACGAACAGGCGACCACTCTTGATTCGTATGACTCCGAAGATGAATCAGACGAAATAATATACGACAGTCCGGAAGAAGCTGCTGAAATATTAAGAGATGCATTGGTAAATAGAGAGGCTGAAATTTCATTAAAATATTATTATCCAAAAGAATTTAACGATAGTAATGAAACGGGAATACCTTTATTCAAAAAGTTATTTTTTATGTCTTTAGATGAAAAAATATCTGTTAGTTCTGTTGATGGCGATTATCTTAGGTGGCATTGGGGAAGATATTTAGCTCAAAGTAATAATGCCACATTAAGTAACGGAAAGAATTGTTGTGCTACAACATATACAATGACGTATTACACAACCCTTGAAGAAGAACAGGAATTAACAGAAAAAATTAACGCTGAAATTCCAAGCTTAAATCTTGATAAAAAAAGTGATTATTTAAAAATAAAAACCATTCATAATTATATTTGTGAGTCCACAAATTATGACTATGTTACGTTAGAAGATACAACAAATAAATATAAATATACTGCATACGGAATATTGGTCCAGGGGTATGGAGTATGTCAGGGATATGCGTCACTGTTTACCCGTCTTTGTAAAGAAAACGGACTTCCGGCACGAACAATAGTTGGAAACAATCATGCTTGGAATATAGTTAAGCTTGGTGATAAATTTTACAATGTTGATACAACTTGGGATGATACTATGTATGATAATCCTAACGAATCCGAAGGTAATTATTGGAGCAATAAGTATTCCGACTACTACTTGTTAAGAGGAGCAACTGATTTCGGAGGACATACCCCTATAAACGAATATGCAGAGGAATCATTTTGGGAGCCGTATCCTTTGGCTGAAACAAAATATTTATGCACCCATGATGTAACATACAAGGATTTACCTGAAAACGCAAGCTGTCAGGACGGATTTTCTGCATCTGTCTATTGCAAAAACTGCGAATTGCTTTTAGACACTTATACAATTGAAGCAAATTCACAGCATAATTATGAAGATACTATAATAGAACCAAACTGCAGTAACAACGGTTATACATTACATAAATGCATATATTGCGATTATGAGTATAAGGACGGTTTTAAAGCAATCACCGATCACAAATTTGCTCAGGCAACTTCAGAAGACGGAAAAACCATAAGCGTTTGCGAGGATTGTAATTGCGACGAAAACGGCAAAAAATTTGAATTGCACAGACAGTTGCCTGATTGTGTTGAGGATGGCTATTACTATTATTTAGTAGATGATGCTGTTTATAAGCTTGCTATTATTCCTGCCTTAGGCCACAGCTTTAAAAATTACACAGATGACGATAACGCTACCTGTACGGAAAACGGTACAAAAACCGCAAAGTGCGAAAGGTGCGACGCTACCGATTCTGTTGAGATTGCCGATTCACGGCTTGGTCACAATTATGAGTCTGTTGTAACAGAGCCAACCTGTACGCAGGACGGTTACACAACATACACCTGTACAAGATGCAGTGATACTTACACCGCCGATGTTAAGGGAAAGTTAGGCCATAGCTTTACAAATTACGTAAGCGACAACAATGTTACCTGTACAAAGGATGGTACAAAAACCGCAAAATGCGACAGATGTGACGTTACCGATACGATTACAGATCCCGATGCAAAGGCACGACACACATTTATTGCAAATGTGATAGAGCCAACCTGTACCGAAGACGGACACATAAATTACATTTGTGCAATATGCAATTATACAGAAACAGAAATCTACGAAGGAAAGTTAGGCCACAGCTTTAAAAATTACACAGATGACGATAACGCTACCTGTACGGAAAACGGTACAAAAACCGCAAAGTGCGAAAGGTGCGACGCTACCGATTCTGTTGAGATTGCCGATTCACGGCTTGGTCACAATTATGAGTCTGTTGTAACAGAGCCAACCTGTACGCAGGACGGATATACAACATACACCTGTACAAGATGCAAAGACACATATACCGCAGATGTTGAAGGAAAATTAAATCACGCATATACTCAAACGGTTGTTGAACCTACCTGTACATTAGGCGGCTACACAGTATATACCTGCACAAGATGTGATGACTCTTACAAAGACAATTTTGTAAACAAATTAGGTCACAGCTTTACAAATTATGAAAGCAACAATGATGCCACCTGCTTAAATGACGGCACAAAGACAGCAAAATGTGACAGATGTGATGTAACTAAAACTGTTGCCGACTCCGGTTCAAGGTTAGGGCATGATTACGAGGACGTTGTAACGGAGCCGAGCTGCACTACGCAAGGCTATACAAAGCATATCTGCCGCAGATGCGATTATTGGTATAAAGACAGCTACGTTAACCGTTTGGGACACGATTATGAGGTAAAGGTTGTTGAGCCAACATGCACTCAACCGGGTTATACGGTCCATACCTGTTCAAGATGTGATTATTGCGAAACGGACAACAGTACGCCAAGCTTAGGTCATAGCTTTGACGAGGGCGTTGTAGCAAAAGCACCCACCTGTATTTCGGAAGGCGAAATGAAATACACCTGTGAACGATGCAATGCCATAAAGAATGAGACTATTGCAAAAGCAGAGCATACTCATACAAAAACGGTTAAAAAGGCAACTGTAAGTAAGAATGGAGAGATTGTAGATTTCTGTTCAGAATGCAGTAAGTATTTCGGCTCAACTGAAATTCCAAAGGCTTCAAATATTAAAATATCCACAACATCTTATACCTACGACGGCAAGACGAAGACACCGTCGGTAACAGTTAAGGACAGTAAGGGTAAAGCACTTGTTAAAAACAAAGATTATACTGTGTCTTACGCAAGCGGTAGAAAGAATGTAGGCAAGTATGCTGTAAAGGTAACGCTTAAAGGTAATTACACCGGTACAAAGACTTTGTACTTTACAATTAAGCCGAAAGCCACAAGCATTTCAAGCGTATCTGCTAAATCAAAGGGCTTTACTGTAAAATGGAAAAAGCAGAGTACACAGGTAACAGGCTATCAGATTCAGTATTCAACAAGCAGTAAATTCACAAGTCCCAAAACCGTAACGGTATCAAGCTACAAGACCACATCAAAGACAATAAGCAAATTAAAGAGCAAGAAAAAGTATTATGTAAGAGTCCGCACCTACAAAACGGTAAGCGGTACAAAATACTATTCCTCTTGGTCTAAAGCAAAATCCGTTACAACCAAAAAGTAAACAGAAAGGAAAATAACGATGAACAAAGTTATTAGTTTATTTTTATCTGTAATAATGATGATATCTGTTACGGCAGGATTTGATTTTTCGGCTTATGCCAACACATATGATAATTATGTTGAAGGTGAATTCAACAAAAAGATAACCGTAAAAGTAATTGATAGTGAGCTTCAAAACTGTGTAAGAATTGAGGTTCCGTCTTCAGGAAGAATATGTGTAGATACGGTTGAAAATTTATATAATGAGGAAGGGAAAAAAGTTTATCCGAAGTTGGATTTTAGAGATTATGAACATAAGGGGTACGGCTCAATAGACTTGGGACATAAATATCAAAATTATTTTTTGAAAACGATGCAGTTTGTAGATTTAAACAAAGGGATTTATTATATAGATATAAATACTTCTTATTGTTCAGGTGGAAAAATCAATGGTTCATTTGATTTTACAATGACTTTTGAATCGGCAAATGAAACATTTGAAGAATCATATAATGGCAACGATGATTCTTTTGATAATGCAAATGAAATTAAAATAAATAAAACATATAATGGATTTATAACTAATACCGACCAATACGATTATTATAAATTTACTGTTGAAGAAGGCCATTATAAATTAAAATATAAGTCAAAATTTAATGATGTTTCCTATGGATATGAAGATACTTGGTGTTATTTTACTGTTGTAAACAAGGACGGTGAAGATTTTATCGAAGTTTCCAGTGGTTACCACGCAGATGAAACAGGATATACAACAGGTTATCGTATTGCATATTTAAAAGCAGGCACATATTATCTTAAGGTTTATCAGGATTATCATGATAGTGGGTTTTACTCTTTTTCGCTCGTTCCGAGTGGACACAGTTTAGATGATACTATTCATGAAGCAAGTTTTACTAAAGATGGCGATTACAATTATTATTGTTGGGCTTGTAATAAAACGGTTTCTAAAGGTGTGATTCCAAAGGTTTCCAATGTTAAGCTTGAAGCAACAACCTTGACGTATAATGGCAAGGTGAGAACACCAAGGGTTATTGTTAAGGACAGCAAGGGAAAGACCTTAAAGAAGAATACCGATTACACTGTATCTTATGCAAGCGGAAGAAAGAATGTGGGTAAGTATGCTGTAAAGGTAACACTTAAAGGAAATTACAGCGGAACAAAAACTCTGTACTTTACAATTAAGCCGAAAGCCACAAGCATTTCAAGCGTATCTGCTAAATCAAAGGGCTTTACTGTAAAATGGAAAAAGCAGAGTACACAGGTTACAGGCTATCAGATTCAGTACAGCACTTCTTCCAAGTTTACAAGCCCCAAAACCGTAACGGTATCAAGCTATAAAACCACATCAAAAACCATAAGCAAATTAAAGAGCAAGAAAAAATATTATGTAAGAATCCGCACATACAAAACAGTGGGCAAGACAAAATATTATTCCTCTTGGTCTAAAGCAAAATCCGTTACAACCAAAAAGTAACAGCAACAACCCTCCGGATTTCCGGAGGGTTGTTTTGGTAAATTATGATTTACAGGCTGAGCCTGCACCCAAACGAGAAGTTAGAGATTATACAAATAATATTCTTGCCCGACAATAAATTGCGGTAAAATTTTAATTTAACAAGGGAGGCAAATAGGTTAAATTATTATTTACAGGCTCAGCCTGCAAAAAAATGGAGCAGCTTGGCAAGAGCCGAAGCCACTCCGATGAATATGGAAATTAACCAAAATATCTCTTAAGAAGGCCCTCAAAAGCTTTACCGTGTCTTGCTTCCACCTTGGTTTGGCAACCTGCTACGAAAAGGTCCCCCGGACCTTTTCTCCCAAATTTTTGGTGCAGATAAAAATCACAAAAAAAATTTGGAGCAGCTTGGCAAGAGCCGAAGCCACTCCGATGAATATGGAAATTAACCAAA
>JBJEPO010000192.1:29968-33665 GCA_051881275.1 Eubacterium sp.
ATATCTCTTGAGAAGGCCCTCAAAAGCTTTACCGTGTCTTGCTTCGTCTCTTGCCATCTCATGTACTGTGTCGTGGATAGCGTCAAGATTTGCAGCCTTAGCCTTCTTAGCAAGCTCTGTTTTGCCGAGTGTTGCGCCGTTTTCTGCGGCAACTCTCATTTCAAGATTCTTCTTTGTAGAATCGGTTACTACTTCGCCAAGCATTTCTGCAAATTTAGCAGCATGCTCTGCCTCTTCGTAAGCAGCCTTCTCCCAGTAAAGACCGATTTCCGGATAGCCCTCTCTGTGAGCAACTCTTGCCATTGCAAGATACATACCAACCTCACTGCACTCGCCGTTGAAGTTGTCGCGAAGACCCTGAATGATTTCCTCGTCAACGCCGTCAATGATGCCAACGTGATGCTCTGCAGCCCATGTTGCTTCGGCTGATGCTTCTCTTACTTCCATCTTAGCGCCGCAAAGAGGGCAGATGTCAATTGGTTCGTCGCTTTCGTATCCGCATACGGGACAATAATACTTTTTGTTCATTTCAATTACTCCTTTAAAATTAATTTTAAATTTATTTGCACTCAGGGCATAAGCCGCTGTAATACACATCCTTTTGCTTTACACTAAAGCCGTCAATGCCGTGATTTTCTATTCCGTCAATTCCAAAATCAAAAATTTTTCTGCATTTTTCGCAGATGAAATGACCGTGTAAATGGGTGCAGGCATCATAATGAACACGCTGATTATCAATATTTACCGCTATAATCAATCCCTGTTCCCTAAGCGCCTCCAAAGAATTATATACAGTCGTTTTTGAAAAAGACGGGTTGCTCTGCAAAAGACTTTTATATATTTCCTCAACATCGGGATGATGCGGATTATCACAGAGATATCTGTACACCTCTATACGCTGGGGTGTTGCCCTAAAGCCTTTTTGCTTAAAAAGAGCAACTATATCTTTTGTCTGCAATCCATCACCGCCTTTGTAATGAGTTCTACTTTGTAATCATTACAATTTAATTATACATATTTTTTTTCGTTTGTCAACAGAATATAATAAAAAAATCGGTGCAAAACAAAAATTTTGCACCGTTATCCTATTATAATACCTTTGATAAAAATTCTTGCAAACGAGGATTTTGAGGATTTGTGAAAAACTCGTCGGGAGTATTCTCCTCCTTAATAACGCCCTCGTCAATAAACAGGACTTTTGACGCAACCTCACGGGCAAAGCCCATCTCGTGAGTTACTACAACCATTGTCATACCGTCGTCGGCAAGGTCCTTCATAACCTGCAAAACCTCTCCTACCATTTCGGGGTCAAGGGCAGAGGTCGGCTCGTCAAACAGCATAACCTTTGGATTCATTGCCAGTGAACGGACAATTGCCGCTCTTTGCTTCTGACCGCCGGAAAGCTGGCTGGGATAGGAGTCTGCCTTATCCGACAAGCCTACTCTGTTCAGCAGTTCAAGGGCTTTTTCGTTTGCCTCCTCCTTGTTCATCAGCTTGTGATGAACAGGGGCAAGGGTAATGTTTTCTATAATAGTTTTATTATTAAACAGATTAAAATGCTGAAAAACCATACCCATGTGCTGACGTACCTTGTTAATGTCGCACTTTTTGTCGGTGATACATTCGCCGTCAAAATAAATCTCGCCCTTTGTGGGAGTTTCAAGCAGGTTAAGGCATCTTAAAAATGTGCTTTTACCGGAGCCGGAGGGACCGATAACAACAATTTTTTCGCCCTGATGTATTTCGTAATCAATGCCCCTGAGAACATGATTGTCGCCGAAAGTCATTTCAAGATTACAAACTTTTATCACTTTTTCTCAGGCTCCTTTCCATAAGTCTAATGAACATTGATATAATAACAACCATAATAATGTATATTAATGCCATTACAAGATACGGCACCATAAATTCATAGCTGTTGGAGCCGATGCGGTTAAATGCAACATACAAATCCATTGCGCCTACAAAGCTTACAACAGATGTTTCCTTAATAAGCGAAATAAACTCGTTGCCTAAAGTGGGTAGTATGTTTTTAACAGCCTGGGGAATGATGATTTTCATCATAGTAGTGCCGAAGCTGAGTCCAACCGAACGTCCGCCCTCCATTTGTCCCGGGTCAACGGATAGTATGCCTGCTCTCATCATTTCCGAAATATATGCACCGGAATTCATACCGAAAACAGCCATTGCAACGCCCACGGAGTTCATGTGAAGACCCATTAGGGGCATAAGTACATAGTAAAACACCAAAAGTTGAACAACAATAGGCGTTCCGCGGAACAGACTTACATAAAGCTGGCAAATTTTATCAATTACTTTTATTACGGGATTTGTTTTCGGAACAACTCGCACCGCTGCAATAAGAGTGCCAATTATTATACCTATTATCAGACCGGAAACAGCAATAATAACAGTGTTTTTAAGACCCATTAATACTGTTGTATAACCGTCGTTATTAATAAAATAGTCCCAAAATACTTCAAACTTTTTTCCAAAATTCATCTTAATAATCCTTATTAAAAAACACCCCACCTCAATTTGAGGCGAGGTAATTTTTCATATTATTTTTTACGCAACTGCGTTTATAGCGTTTACAATTGCCTCTGCAGGAGCCGCATCAATAATTACGTACTGAACACCGCCGTTGATAAGGTCCTGAACAGCAAGTGAGCCGTTGTCGTAGCCCTGGAACTGAGCCTGGAGACCGGGGAATCCCATTCCCTCATCACCCTGAACATAGAGGGAACCGGTTGTGCCGTTCTGTCCGCCGATTTTTACGGAAGCGTCAAGACCGTTGAGAATAGCCTCAACATCCTCTTTTGTTTCACAAGCGTCAAATGTTGTATCGTCGCCCTTAACAACAAGCTTCTGTGATGCAACGTAGTAAGATTCGGTGAAATCAACCTGCTCTTTACGCTCTTCGCTTACGGTAAGACCTGCCATACCTATATCACATTTCTGCTGCTGAACTGAAAGAAGAACTGCGTCAAATTTCATATCCTTGATAACCAGTTCTTTGCCAAGCTTGTCAGCGAGAAGCTGTGCAATTTCCATATCAATACCATAGAATTTGTCGCCCTTCTTAAATTCAAAAGGCTCGAACTCTGCGTTTGTTGCTACAACCAGCTGGTCCTTTGTTTTGTCTTCTTTGGCAGAGGTAACGCCTGTTGCAGTACCGTCACCGAAGTAGTTGTTGCAGATTTCGTCAAGCTTGCCGTTTTCCTTAATTTCTGCGATAAGCTCGTTTGCGGCATCTTTGAGCTCAGGCTGATTTTTGTCAACGCCGAAAGCATATTCCTCGTCGGAAAGAGCGATGTCAATTACCTTAACCTTTGCGGTTTCCTCTGCTGCGGTATCGCTTGTGTCAGCGGTATTATCACTTGAACTGCTGCAAGCCGCAAAGCCGAAGCATACTGTCAGCACAGCCAAAAGAATGCATAAAATTTTCTTCATAGTCTTCATTTTTCTGTCTCCTTATAAATATTCATTATTTATACATTAAAATGTATAGACATAAAATACCACAATCAAAGAGCGTTGTCAATTAAATGTTTAAAATATTTTAATTTATGCATAAAATGAATAATTATTCTGTTTTTACAGGCTTGTTTTTCTTAACGCTCAGTGCCCTTAATGAGTTGAGAATTGCAATTAATGCAACGCCCACGTCGCCGAATACGGCAAGCCACATAGGTAC
>JBJEPO010000193.1:0-5871 GCA_051881275.1 Eubacterium sp.
CGTCCTCGCCTTTTTTATATGCAAATGAAATATTTTTAATTTTCAGCGCAGTATCGTCTTTAATTTCTCCGGCAGGGAGAGATTTAATATTTAACCGCTTTACTGCATCACGGCAGTCTTTAACGGTATTTACTCCGTCAAACAGGCGCATTTCCACAGGGACAAAATCAAGCATATCGCTGTTTTGAGCTTTGAGTATTCTTATGCTTTCGGCAGGAGTTTCACAAAACGAAAGACTCCCCTGCTCCAGCATCATAATTTTATCAGCGTAATCAAACAAACCCTTTGAGGAATGCTCGGTAATAATAACAGTTGTTGAAAAGTCGCTGTTAAGCCTTTTTACCATAGATATAAACTTTTCGGCGGAGACAGGGTCAAGCTGCGACACAGGCTCGTCAAGGATAAGAATATCCGGATTCATAATCATAACGGCGGCAAGATTTAATATCTGCTTTTCGCCGCCGGACAACTCACTGATATTTCTGTCAAGCTTTGATGACAGATTAAAATATGAAGCCGCTTCGCTTACCTTAAGCTCAATGTCATCGCTTTTCATACCCATATTTGACAGGGCAAAGGAAAGCTCCGACCGCACCTTATCGGTAACAATATTTTCCTCCACATTTTGCGGAACAAAGCCTGCTTTTGCGCTTATATTCATACTGCCCGAAATTTCACCGGCAGGGGCAATCTCCTTTTTCATAAGGCGCAGAAGGGTTGATTTGCCGGAGGCGGATTTGCCCATTACAAGCACAAAATCACCCTGCTGAATTTCAAATGAAACATCCTTCAAGGCGTAGAAATCCCCCGTGGGATATTTGAAGCTTAAATTTTTGCAGCTGACAATCGCCATAACAAATCCTCCCACAAGTCAACAATAAGCGGAAACAACTGAAGCATTACAAAGGCTGAAAACGTCAAAGCACTGAAGCTTTCACTGTAAATTTCCGGGTCAAAAACAAATGTTATTTCGCCTCTGAGCATTTGAACGAACACAAATACCGCAAAGACAGTTAAAATCAAAAGTGCACATACATCTTTGGCGGTAATTTTAAATCTGTTATACCGCACGGCTTTGGGATTATATCCCCTTGCAAGCATTGAATCCGAAGTGATTATACTGCTTTCAAGACTATATGACACAAGGGCTGAAAAATTCTCTGCCGAGGATTTAAGCTTATTTCTAAATCCTTTTGGCGTACTGTTACCGTAAAGTGCGGTTTTTGCATCCTTGATATCGTTATGCTTTTTAATAAACCGTGGCATAAATCCCAGCACCATAGAAAAAATAAGGGCGCATTTCGGGGTCAGCCTTAGAATATAAATGATTTTTTCACTGTCCATTATCTCACCGAAGGCGATAAACCACAGAATTACCGCAGACACCACCATACCCTGATTAAAGCCGTAAAACAATGCTTCAAGAGTAAACTGCGTATCCTTTACGGTAAAAAGCACATCCTCGCCGTAATGGGCAAAAAGCATATTGAACAGGGAGGCGAAAATAATCAAAAAAACACAAAATTTAATTGTAGAAAACATTTCCTTTCCCTTTAAACGCAGGGCATACAAAGCACTGCAAGCAAGAGAAACGGCGGAAAAGAAAGGATTGTTAACAGTCATAACAAGTACAAAGCAGGCAATAAAAAACACAGTTTGCACTATGGGGTGAAATTTATAAAACCTGTCCATACAATCCTCCTTAAAATTTACGATAAACAGCAATCGGCGGCACAAAACCGCCGAAATATCAATATTCTATACCTAATCTTGCAGACACGCCTTTATCGTAGGGGTGCTTTTCTTTTTTCATAAAGGTTATATAATCGGCACGGCTGAAAATACTGTCAATTCTTTTGTGACCGGTAATAATATATTCAGCGTTTTTATTAAGAAGCTTAAGTGCCGTTTCCTCGCTGATATAATCCGGAATTACATCGAGAAATTCATCAAGAATTATTACATCCGCCTGAACATTTTTGATAAATTCACAGGCGTTTATTACGCAGGGCATATATTCCTCGCCCGGATTGAATTTTACACAGTCGGGAGCATTGAACACCTTAAAAGGAACGGCAGAAAGCTCCGACGATTTATTGTCCTTAAGAAGCTGAACAAAAGCAACGCTCATTCCGGCACCGACGGCACGCATACCTGCGCCGATAGCGGCAGTTGTTTTGCCCTTGCCGCAGCCGTAATAAATCTGTATCATCCTATTCTGACATCCTCTTTTGTTTTAAACTGATAGCCGTAATTATCAAGAATGTGCATTTTATCAAGAGCAACGGACGCACCCTTTGCCACACATAGCTGAGGCTCATCAACAACCTTTACATCAACACCGAGAGCCTCGGAAAACAGAGCGTCAAGTCCGTAAAGCTCGGCACTTCCCCCTGCAAGCATTACATAGGAGGAGGTTATATCCGTAACAAGCTGAGGTGATGTACGTTCAAATAAAACCTGCGCCGCAGCGGTAATTTCGTTAAGCATAGGCTTAAGGCAATGGCAAATGTCGTTTGACGTTACCTCTGCCGTTTTCGGCATACCTGTAAGAGCGTCCCTGCCCTTTGCGGTCATTGTAACATCATTATCTCTCGGCATTGCACATCCTATGGATTTTTTTATATCCTCCGCCGTGCGAGGTCCGATTTGAATGTCGTATTTTTCCTTCATAAACCTGACGATTTCCTCATCAAAAGCATTTCCCGCAATGCGCAGAGTCTCCGTCTGGCTCATTGAGCCTTGAGAAACCACAGCCATATCCGTTGTACCGCCGCCGATATCTATGATAAAAACGCCGTTTGGGTGAGCCGGGTCAACACCTGCGCCGAAGGCGGCGCAAAGAGGCTCCTCTACAAGGCAAACCGACCGTGCACCTGCATTAATCATAACCGATACAAGCATTCTTTTTTCAACATCGGTTGCCATTGCAGGAGTGCTTGCCACAACACGGGGCTTAAATATACTTTTTTTAATTACACGGTTAATAAAATATTTAAGCATTTGCTGAGTCAGGGAATAATTGCTGATTACACCGTCACGCAGAGGCTGAAGCACCTCCACATCCTTTGGTTCCCTGCCCTGAAGATAATATGCTCTCCTGCCGGCATAAAGTATTTTATCCGTTTGAGTGTCGTAGGCAACATAGGACGGCTCGTTAAGAACAATGCCCTTACCGGGCACTGAAATAACAAGGGAGCTTGTGCCTAAATCTATTCCTAAATCGTATCCGAACAATTAAATCACCATAAATTAAAATAAATCAAATTATACTTATTGTACTATATATCCGTGCCGTTTTCAATAAAGAATTTCAAAGCACTGTAACGGCGGGATTTTTTATCGTTATCAACCATAATTTTTATATTCTGCTCGTTGCCCACAAGCACAAGCAGTTTTTTTGCTCTTGTCAGCGCAGTATAAAACAAATTTCTGTATGCAAGCTTTTTAGGCGTTGCGATAACAGGCATAACAACGGCGTCAAACTCACTGCCCTGACTTTTATGAACAGTCATAGCGTAGGCAAGCTCCAGCTCCTTGACATTTTCAACACTGTACATTGCTTCCTTGTCGTCATACTTTACGTTGATAATATTATTAGCAGTATCAATTTTTGTAAGAAATCCGATATCGCCGTTAAAAACACCTGTGCCGTTTTCCGACGCTTTAAACCATGGAACGTCGTAATTATTCTTAATCTGCATAACACGGTCGCCCTCACGCAGAATATAGCCTTTATAGCGTATTTCACGTTTTTCCTTTGAGGGAGGGTTAAGCTTTGCCTGAAGAATTGCGTTGATATTTTGTGTGCCTGCCTCGCCCATTCTGCTGGGACACAGCACCTGAACATTTTTCATAGGGTCAAAGCCGTAGGAATTAGGTATTCGCACCGTTACCAAATCAAGAATTTTACGAGGAGCGTTGAATTTAACATTTTCCTTCAGCAAAAAGAAATCGGAGTCGGGACTGTTATCAAAAACAGGCATTTCACCCTTTACTACACGGTGAGCGTTTGTAACAATACGGCTTTGCATAGCCTGCCTGAAAACCTTATCAAGAACAATAACGTCAATAACATTGCTTTCAATCAAATCACGCAGGACGTTGCCTGCGCCCACAGGAGGCAGCTGGTCCTTATCACCTACCATAATAAGACGGCAATGGAGAGGCAAGGCGTCAAGCAAAGCAGAAAATACTGTAACATCAACCATGGATAGCTCGTCAACAATTACGGCGTCATAGTCAAGAGGATTACGCATATTATGCACAAAGGAGGGGTACTCGGAGTCCTCCTTATACTCAACCTCCAGCAATCTGTGAATTGTAGATGCCTCAAAGCCTGTAAGCTCCTCCATACGCTGAGCGGCTCTGCCGGTGGGTGCTGTCAGAGCAACCTTGAGCTTTCTGTTCTTCATAAGATTGATTATGCCCTTTACGGTAGTGGTTTTACCGGTTCCGGGACCGCCGGTAAGAATAAGCAGTCCTTTATTTACGGCAATTTCTATTGCACTGCGCTGTTTTTCATCAAATTCAATATCATTAGCCTGTTCAAAGGCGTAAATTTCCGACGGGTAAATATCGTTTTGACGAGGCGGATATTTAGTCATAACGCTTATACGGTCCGCAATAGAGGACTCTGCTATATAAATTTCGGGAATAAAAAGGAACTGCCTGCCGTCAATTTCCTTTTGAACAAGCATTTTACTGTCAACGGCATTATCAAGGGAAATATCCACCATATCCTGTGTGCACTCCAGCAAATCACAGGCAGGAGCATAAATTCTGTCACGTGGGATACAGGTGTGTCCGTTATTTAAATTATGCCGCACGATATACACAACGCCTGCCTGTGCACGATAGTCAAAGGGCGGCTTTTCGGCGAGATTTTCTACAATTTCGTCTGCTTTGTCAAAAGTAATTCCGATAGAACTGCCGATAAGGGCATAAGGATTTTCCTTAATTATATCAACGGCGTCGCCTTTAAGCAGATTATACGCTTTCAGCGCCTCGTTTTGAGTCAGTCCCAAAGAAGTAAGGCTGACAAGGGCTTCACGGGCGGCAAACTGAGTTTTAAAGTCGGTGCTGATTTGCTTTGCCTTTGCTTTGCTTATGCCTTTAATTGATGCAAGACGCTCAGGCTCGTTTTCAATAACGTCAAAGGCATTTACGCCGAATGCGTCAACAATTTTAACGGCTGTGGATTCCCTCACGCCTTTAATGATACCGGAGGACAGGTAGCGCAGAATACCGGATGCGTCCGCAGGCAGAGTTTGCCTTACCGTTTCAGCCTTAAACTGTCTGCCGAATGAGGGGTGCATATCCCACTTGCCTGTAAATTCCACATCTGTGCCTACTGCAAGCTCTCCCACTGCGCCCACAACCGTAACGCCTTCCTCGCCTGTATTAATTTCGGCAACGCAAAATCCCGTACTGTCGTTATAAAACGAAACATCTTCAACAGTGCCTTTTAAAATTTCTACAATTTCCTCTTGCATAATCAATACCCGTACAAATTATTAAAATAACATAATGATTATAACACATTATACATCAAAATAACACCATAAAAAACAAAAAAGAGCAAGTCTTGCGACCTGCTCTGATTTGAATAATTAAATTACTCAGCGATTGCTGTAACAACGCCTGAACCTACTGTTCTGCCGCCTTCACGGATAGCAAAACGAAGACCCTCTTCAATAGCGATAGGAGTGATAAGCTCAACGTTCATATCAACGTTATCACCGGGCATACACATTTCTGTTCCTTCAGGAAGAGTGATAACACCGGTAACGTCTGTTGTTCTGAAATAGAACTGAGGACGATAGTTGTTGAAGAAAGGAGTATGACGGCCACCCTCGTCCTTGGTCAGAA
>JBJEPO010000194.1:0-5711 GCA_051881275.1 Eubacterium sp.
TGAATACGGCAGTATGCCAAAATAATTATGCCTTGTCTTGACGCAAAATATTTGCATCAAAACTGCAAGGCACCTAAAATACAAAATTATGAGTAGGTTTGTACATTTCTTTGTTGCAGGCATACTTGCGTATGTCAAAACAAAAAATGTGAAAAGATGCCATCATTTTGCATTTTAGGCATATTATTTCGCTACCGCCAACTTAAGTGTTACCATAATTGCCGGATATGGGGGTAACACTTAATAAATATACTCTCATTTGCATAAGTTTTCAATATGTTACCAGAGTACAAAAAATTTTGATAACACTCAGGAAACACCTGTAATAAGCCGTATTTTTCTGCAAGATAATAAATAACCGTTGTATATTTTTTGCTTTTATTATATAATAAAATTATGATGTATAGTTACGAAAGATTGTCGGATGACATAAGAATTGCAGTCAGTGAAAATCATACCTTCGGCACAGACGCCGTTATTCTTGCGTACTTTGCTTCGCCTAAGCACAAGGACCTTTGTCTTGATATGGGCACGGGATGCGGAATAATACCGATGCTCTGGCTTAGGGATAAGGAGCAAAGTCCTGTGCACTGCCTTGATATTCAGCAAAATGCTTATGAACAGGTTAAGCATTCGGTAAGTATAAATTCCATTGAAAGCAGGCTTACTCCCCATCTATGTGATTTGCGTGAAATCAGCAAAGAGTTCAGTGCGGAAAGCTTTACCCTTGTTACAATGAATCCGCCTTATAAGCCTGTTAAAACAGGCATAGAGTCATTGAATGAATCGGCGAGAATTGCACGTCACGAGGTTTGCTGTAATATTGAGGACGCAGTTAAGGCGGCGGTGTATCTGCTGAAATTCGGCGGAAGGTTTTGTATGTGCCACCGTCCCGAAAGGCTTGTGGATGCGTTGGAATTAATGCGCAGATATAAGCTTGAGCCTAAAAGGCTGAGATTTGTCTGTGACAAAGCAGGGGAAAAGCCGTTTTTGTTTCTCGTAGAGGGTAAGAAAGGCTCAAAGTCATTCCTTACGGTTGAAAAGGATTTGGTAATCAAAAAGGAAAACGGTAAATTTACCGATGAAATGCTGACGGTTTACGGCTCCTATGCCGACGGCTATGACAGATAGGAAAAATATATGAGCGGAAAATTATATGTTGTGGGTACTCCCATAGGAAATATGTCTGATTTTTCACCTCGGGCGGTGCAGACTCTTGAAGACGTTGATTTTATAGCGGCGGAGGATACCCGGGTAACGCTGAAGCTTCTAAACCATTTCGGTATAAAAAAAGATATGGTCAGTTATTTTGAGCATAACAAAAGGCAGAGAGGCGAAATAATTACCGATAGAATTTTAAAGGGCGAAAGCTGTGCCATAGTGACGGACGCAGGTATGCCGGCAATATCCGACCCGGGAGAAGATTTAGTTCGCCTGTGCCACGAAAACGGCATTGAGGTTGAGGCTGTGCCGGGTCCGACGGCGTTTGCCACTGCGCTTGCTTTGTCGGGTATGGATTGCGGAAGATTTACATTTGAGGGCTTTTTGTCCGTCAGCAAGAAATCCCGCCGTGAGCATTTGGAGGAAATTGCCGATGAAAAACGAACCATGGTGTTTTATGAAGCACCTCACAAGCTGATTAATACACTTAACGATTTGTATGAATATTTAGGCGACAGGGAAATTGCGTTAGTCCGTGAAATTACAAAAATTCACGAGGAGACGGTTAACACAACCCTTTCACAAGCAGTTAATATGTATGATGAAGCCAACAAGCCAAGAGGGGAGTATGTGCTTGTTGTAGCAGGCAAAAAAGAGGAAGAACAGGATATCACTCTTGAGGATGCAGTTGAACAGGCAAAAAAGCTTGTTGACGGCGGAATGAGTGTAAATACGGCGGCTAAGGAAATAGCCTTGTCAACACCCTTCAAAAAAAGCGATATTTATAAGGGACTGCTATGATTTGTTCAATTTGCCCGAGAAAGTGCGGTATTGACCGCAGTAAAAGCAAGGGATATTGCAAAAGTCCTGAGGATTTTGTTTTGGCGAGAGCGGCTTTGCATTTTTGGGAGGAGCCTTGCATCAGCGGTAAAAACGGCAGCGGTGCAGTGTTTTTCAGCGGTTGTAATTTAGGCTGTGTGTTCTGTCAAAATGAGGAAATCAGCCATTTCGGTAAGGGTGTTCAGGTCAGCGAGGATAAGCTGGCGCAGATTTTTGACGGCCTTGTTGAACAGGGTGCAAGCAACATAAATCTTGTAAACCCTACACATTACGCTGTGAAAATCGCAAGAGTGCTTGAAAAGCATAAGCCTGCCGTGCCGATAGTGTATAATTCCTCCGGCTACGAAAGCGTTGAAACGCTGAAACGCCTTGAGGGACTTGTTGATATTTACCTGCCGGATTTTAAATATACGAGAGCTGACAAGGCTATGCGCTATTGCGGTGCGCAGGACTATCCCGAAACGGCGAAAAAAGCAATTATTGAAATGCGCCGTCAGCAGAAAACGGATGTGTTTGACGATAACGGAATTATGCAAAAAGGCGTTATTGTCCGTCATCTTATACTTCCGGCGAATACCAACTCGGCAATAGAGGCGGTGGATTTTGTTGCCGATGAGTTGAAAGACACATACATTTCCTTAATGGCCCAGTACACCCCCTGCGGTAATCTTGAAAATCATCCGGAAATCAACAGAAAAATTACCGAAAGGGAATATAATAAAGTAGTTGACTACGCAATTTATAAGGGTCTTGATAAGGTTTTTATTCAGGAGCTTGAGTCTTCTGATAAAAAATATATTCCGTCATTTGATTTAACAGGAATATTATGATAGAATATAGGTATAAAAATAATTTGAAAAGGTGAGAATATGAAAAAGTTTTTTAATGAGTTTAAAGAGTTTATCTCAAAGGGCAATGTGCTTGATTTGGCAGTGGGCGTTATTATCGGCGGTGCATTCAGCACAATCGTAACATCGCTGACAGACAATATTATTAATCCGCTCATTAACTGTATCGGCGGTGCCGAAATTCAGGGCAAAATACACCTTGTCGGAGAGAATTACATAGATTACGGTGCGTTTATTTCCGCTATTATAAACTTTTTGATTATGGCGTTAATTGTATTTTTCATTGTTAAAGGCGTTAACAAAATTACATCTATTGCCGAAAAGGGACTCAAGCATGAGGAAGAGGAAAGCGAGCCCACAACAAAGGCTTGTCCCTTCTGCAAAAGCGAAATTGATATTGAAGCAACAAGGTGTCCTCATTGTACATCTGTACTTGATGAAGACTGAATTTAGAAAGGCAGTGTGATTTCTATGAAGATTAAAGAATATTCTTATCCCAGTGCATCGGGTCTGTGCGAAATTAAAGCGTGGCAGTGGAGTCCCGATGACGGAGAAGTTAAAGCCGTTGTGCAGATGCATCACGGTATGGCGGAGCACTGCGGAAGATACAGAAATTGGATAAAGGCATTTACCGATTTAGGCTACGCCGTGTTTATGAACGATATGATTAACCACGGCAAATCAAATACAGATAAGGCTATGCTGGGCCATTTCGGTGATAAGGACGGCTACAAGGATATTATAAAGGACGCTTATCACCTTACCGGTATTGCAAAAAAGGAATATCCCGATAAAAAATTCATAATTGCCGGTCATTCTATGGGTTCAATGGTTATGCGTACCTATATTAACTATTACGGCACTGACTTTGACGGTGCAATTTTCATCGGTACCTCCGGCAGAAATCCCATAGCAAAATTCGGTATGGGCATTATGGACGCCGTGGGTGCCTTTAAGGGCTTAAAGCATAAATCACAATTTATAAATAAGCTGGGCTTCAGTGCTTACGACAAGCCCTTTGAACACAGAACTCATTACGACTGGGGTATGCGTGACACCGCCCAGGTTGATGAATATGTTGCCGACGATTACTGCGGATTTTTGTTCTCGGTGGCAGGCTACAAGGATTTATCAAAGCTTGTTATTGAATGTAACAGCGACGAGTGGTTTAAAAATGTAGCAAAGGATATGCCTGTTTTGCTTGCCAGCGGAACCATGGACCCGGTGGGCAATTATTCAAAGGGTGTTAAAGAGGTATATGACCGTCTGATTGAAACAGGTCATACCAATGTAACAATAAAGCTTTACGAGGACGCCCGTCACGAAATACTCAACGAGCTTAATAAGGAAGAGGTCTATGCGGACCTTGATAACTGGATTGAGAAAGAGGTTCTTAATTCATAAATAATATGCATTTGAAACTATGAGGGGAGGGCTGAAAATGAATAAAATTATGAAAAAAGTATTATCGGTATTTTTGTGCATTGCTTTAATCTTATGCATTGCGCCTGTTAAAGTGTTTGCATCTGATACCGACCCGTATCTTGACGGCGAAACGTATTACAGAATTTCCAACGGGCAGTATATTGCCTTTGATACGAATTATGAAAAAATGATAAGCTATTTTCAGTCTCAGCTTTCACAGCGAAATACTGAGGTTTCCTATTATTTCGCAACAAAAGACCCTCAGTATGCTTATACTTATTCAAGTGAAAGCGACAAGGAAGCTACCGATCAGGTGTCGGCAAGGCTTTTTGACGATATAATGCAGGATGTGTTTACAATGAATTATACAAATCCCGAAAACGCATCCTTAGGCGATTATCTTTATCATTCAATAACATCATACAGTCAGGGCAGCGGTGTTTATTCAAGCAGATATGATGACCCTGCACCGGGCAATGATAGGTATTATACATTTTATATTTACCTTACCGATGTTAAGTATTACACGGATTATAACAGGGAAATGCTTATTGAAAATGCCGCCAAGGAGTTTAGCGATAATTATATTTCACCTAATGATTCCGACTATGATAAGGTAAAGACAATTTATGATTTTGTAGTTAGAAACACTGTTTATGACTATGATGTTTACAAAGGCGAATATTCATTAGAGGATGAAAGATATAATACCGCCCACAGTGCATTCGGTGCCCTTTACGGCGCTCTTGACAATACTGCGGATTATGATTTAACCTGCTTTAAAACCCCCGGCGGTGAAAGCATTATAAAAAATGCCAACCAGGGCAAATCCGTTTGCCAGGGCTATTCAAAGCTGTTTTACTATCTTTGTATAATGAATGGCATTAACTGCCGTATTGTTGACGGTGATTATACTGAAAACAGTGGTAAAAAAAGTGACCCTCACGAATGGAATTACGTATATCTTGATGACGACGGCGACGGTGTGCGGGAATGGTTTCAGGTTGATACCACCTTCGCTTCGCAAAAATCCATTGATGCAGCTAACATCAACAATTATGATTATTTCCTCTGCGGCAGTGAAAATCCCGTATTCAGTGAAGAAAATCATCAGCAGCCATATAGTAAAGACAGCAGTATTAATCAGCTCTACGATTGGTACGCTGACGAAAACAAATCCTCACTTCACGATTATAATATTATAAAAAAAGATATTTCAAATTACACCTATGCAGATATTGTTGCAAAGAGAACAGGCGTTAATTCCGCAGGTAATGAGGTTTTGACATACTGTATTGTGGACAGTAATAACAAATTGCATAGCATATATATCAACTCCTCAAACCAGATCATCGGCACCGAGGCACTGGAGGGCTTTGATTATGACGGAAAAACAGATGTTTTTGATTTCTGTATTCCGTATCTTGTGCCGGTGAG
>JBJEPO010000195.1:0-5697 GCA_051881275.1 Eubacterium sp.
CATATACAAGGTGGTGCAATCCTCTCGGTCCTGTTGAGCCTATGTACATACCGGGACGCTTTCTTACCGCCTCAAGTCCCTCCAGCACCTGAATATCCTTGGCACTGTATTCCTCGGTAACAACGGTATCCATATCCTCTTCCTCAAGATTTGTGGTGTTCAATGCTTCTTCTTTAATTTCTTCTGCCATACAAAAAACTCCGTTTTCAGAAAAATTTTATATAAAAATATTAATATACATTAATTAAATGACGCTCTTTTATTAAGCGTGCTTGTATTCAGCGGACTTACATATACCGCATTTTCGGTGACAATAAAGCTTTTAGGCAAATCAAAATTAACGTAAATAACACGCTTTTCCTTTTCCGCCTTGGCAAGATAATCTCTTGTTGCCTTATTCACCGTGGAGGTATCCATATCAAATATGCCGATAATTTCCTCGCTTGATATCATTGTATCTCCGCCGATATGCAGGTACATTTTCAGTCCTCTTCCAACCTTCCGCCGTTGATGTGAAAGGTTTTTCCTTGCTTTAATTTAAGAATTGTATTTTTATCACAGCAGGTTATAAATACCTGTCTGTCTTTTATGTGGTTTAACAGATAATCCTGACGGCCTTCGTCAAGCTCGCTCATAACGTCATCCAGCAGAATAACCGGCTCCTCGCCTGTTAAATTCTTAAGCAAGCCTGCCTCCGCAAGCTTAATGGCAAGAACACAGCTTCTCTGTTGTCCCTGAGAACCGAAAAGCCTTGCATTTATGCCGTTTATCAGTATTTCAATATCATCTCTGTGGGGTCCCGCAGAGGTGGTTTTATTAAAAATATCCTGCGTCCTGTTTTGTTCAAGAACAAAAAGCAGGTATTTTTCAATTTCTTCAATGTCGGCGGTAAATTTATCTCCGGGGCAGTATTTTAACTCAATTTCTTCTCTGCCGGAGCTTATACCGCTGAAAATATTCTTAACAAAAGGAGTAAGAGAGTCAATATATTTAAGCCTCTGATAAATTATTTTTGCCCCTGCCTTAGCCACATTTTTATCCCACACATAAAGCATTGCCTCCAGTGAAGAATTAAATGCTATGTCTTTTAACAGGGCGTTGCGCTGCTTTAAGGCTTTGTTATAATCCTTAAGCAGATTTCTGTAACCGGATTTTAACTGACACAGTGCATTGTCAATAAATTTTCGCCTTTCGGCAGGTCCGTCCTTTATCATGCTTAAATGAACAGGACTGAAAACCACCGCCTTAAGCTCGTCCCCTAATTGTGACGGACTTTTTTTTGCAATGCCGTTAAGCCTTGCCTGACGTTTGTTTTTTATAATAATTTCAGCGTTTTGCTGTCTGCTTGAATTTTCAAATTCAATTTTAAGACGGCTGAAATCCTTGCCGAATTGAATTAACTGACTGTCCTTCACACCTCTGAAGCTTTTTGCGCCGGTAAAAAGATAAATCGCCTCAACAAGATTTGTTTTACCCTGTGCGTTTTCGCCCCAAATAATGTTTACACTGTCAAAATCAAGCCTCAGTGACTGAATATTCCTGTAATTTTCAAGTTGTATGTTATTTATCTTCATTGATTATAAGATAGTCTGTACCGAAAGCGGTAACCGTGTCGCCGTTTCGTATTTTTTTACCTCTTGCGGTACAAACCTCGCCATTAACTCTGATAATACCGCTTTGTATAAATTCCTTAGCCTGTCCGCCTGTTTCGCTTATTCCTTTGAATTTTAGAAAGGATTGAAGCTGAATAAAATCCGTGTCAATTTTAACGGTTTCTTTTTTATGTGGTGCTGTTTTTACCTTAATTTTCATTTCTAAGCCTCATGGGAAGTACAAGGAAAAAGAAACTGTCGGAATTTACAGGAGAAATTCTTGCAGGGCTTACTGCGCCTGTCAGCTCAATTTTAACCTCGTCAACATCTGCCGCATTAAGAGCGTCAAGTATGAATTTTGAGTTAAAGCCTATTTCTACTCTTTCACCGGATGTATTGGCGTGAGTATAGTCAACAACACGTCCCAGGCTTGAAACGGTTGAAACTCTCATCTGGTCATTTTCAAAATGGCATCTGATTGGGTTTTTCTGATTATTTTCAATAACAGGCAGAGTTCTTTCAATACATTCAATGGCGCTTGATGTGTTGATAAGAACAGTTGTGGAGGTGGTTTTTGGCACTGCGCTGTTGTAATCAATAAATTCTCCGTCAAGCAGACGGCTGATAATACTGTAATTTTCTATTTCAAATACAATATGTCTTTTGCCTACGCTGAGAGATACGTTTTTATCGGATTCAAGGTTCATCAGCTTTTGAAGCTCTCTTATTGTCTTTTTAGGTACGATAAAGGAAATATCATCGCCGTCATAATCAACCGCCTCGGTTCTGATGGCAAGTCTGTATCCGTCAACGCCGATAAGCTTAAGCTCACCCTTGGTCATTTCAAATTTAAGACCTGTATATACAGGCTTTGATGTTTCAGCCTCGGCTACGGCAAAAATTGTCTGATTAATCATTGAATAAAGGAGCTTTTGATTAAGCTCAAGAGGATAACCGCCGTTAACAGAGGGCAGCTCCGGATAATCGTCTGCGTCAATACCTGTAATATTATACTGTGCTGCTCCGCTGATGATTGAAACGGCAGTATTATTTGTTTCTATTGTAACATCCTCGTCAGGCAGCTTTCTTATAATATCGCAAAGCACCTTTGCATTAATTACTATTGCGCCCGGCTCTGTAACACCTGCGCTTAATACAGTATTAATTCCAAATTCAAAATCATATCCTGTAAGGCTGAGAGTATCGCTGCCGCATTCAATGAGAATACCCTCTATTGTAGGTATTGTCACCTTTGAGCTTACCGCTCTGATTACATTATTACAGGCGTTGCTTAATTCTTTTGTATTGCAGGTAAATTTCATAGCTTTCCTCCGTATCAATCAATAATAAATTGTTTTAGTAGTAGTATTAGGGGGTGTGTAAATTGTTGAAAACTTTTATACACCGCATTACTGCTTGATTTTTTATGTGTAATTTTTATTTTTGAAGTGTGAAAAAAATGTGGACAAAGTGGAAAATATATTTTTTCCACACAGCCTGTTTAAAATTTTACTGTGGAAAATGAAAAAAGTGTGTAAAACTTTACTGATAATCCTTAATGTTGTTTATAATGTCGCTGACCTGTGAATTTAAGGTTGAATCGGTTTTGATAAGCTCGCCGAATTTGTCAATATTGTACATTACTGTTGAGTGGTCCTTGCCGAATTCCGCACCAATTGCCTCAAAGCTCATATTTGTGGTTTCTCTTATAATATAGAAGCACATTTTTCTTGCCCGTGAGATATTTGCCTTTTGCTTTTTGCCGTAAATATCTTCAACGGAAACACCGGTGGTACGGCTTACCTCGTCAACAATTCTGCTGATAGTTACCGGCAGAGGCTGTGTGTCGTTGAGTATATCCTTAATCGCCGTCTGTGCAAGGGCTATTGTAGGCTCCTGATTGCCGAATACACACATTGCCTGAAGCTTCTTTGTAATACCCTCTAACTGACGGATATTTGATTTAATTCTCTCGGCAATGTATTCAACAACATTCTGTGAAATATTGTTAAAATCAAGCAGCTCAGCCTTACGCTTTATTATTGCGCATCTTGTTTCGTATTCGGGACTTTGAATATCAGCCAAAAGACCGCTGACAAATCTTGAACGGAGCCTGTCCGTAAGTGACTGAATTTCCTTTGGGGGACGGTCGGAGGTCAGTACAACCTGCTTTCCGTTGTCAACAAGGGAATTGAAGGTATGGAAAAATTCCTCCTCCGTCTGCGTTTTACCGGCTATAAACTGAATATCGTCCACAAGAAATACGTCAATATTATTTCTGTACTTATCGTGAAATTCATCAACCGTCTTTTTACCTAAGCAGGAAATAAACTCGTTGGCGAAATCCTCAGTCTTAACATAAACTACCTTCATATCCGGATAATTTCGCTGTACCTCATAGCTGATTGCGTTAAGAATATGAGTTTTACCCAAGCCGGAATTACCGTAAATGAAAAGGGGATTGTAGTTTGAAAGACTCCTGCCCTTGCTTATCTGTCCTCCCGGGTCGGCGGCAATGGCCTTAGCCGCAGTGTAGGCAAATTTATTTGACGGACCTACTATAAAATTATCAAAGGTAAAGGTATCGTTTTTAAAATCCTCTAAATCCTGCTGATTTTTTTCTTCCTTTGTTAAAAAATCCTCGGGGCATAGATATTCAATAGAAACGGGAAAACCGCAGATAGCCTCAAATGCCTCCGACAGTAAATCGCCGTACTGTCCCACAACAGTATTTTTTCTGAATGCGTTTGAAAAGTGTAACTGTACTTTATTATTTGTAAAATCAAGTATTTCTATCGGTGACAGCCACAAATCAAAGGCGGTTTCATTAATCTTTGTTCTGCAGTATGAAAGCACGCCCTGCCATATATCATTAAATGTTTCCATCAGCCTTTATTCTCCTGTATATAAAAATCCATTTATAATTATATAATAATATATAAATTAAGTCAATAAAAATAAATAAATATTTATAATAATTATAACAATTATATTTTAGCATTGTGGAAAAAAGTATAATTTTTTAATGAATTTTAAATAGTTTTTGCCAAAATGTAAATTGTCTTGTATTTTATAAATTGATAATATATAATAACTTAGATAATATAAAAGTGTGAAAGGAGGCGGCAGAATGAAGATATTTAAAAACCGCGGAGATATTTACATATCAAAATCAAAGGGCATTAAAAGTGCGGAAGAACGTGTTTTACTAATAATTCTTGCGGTTATTGTTATTCTTACAATAGTTTTTGTTGTAATGCTGAGTCAAAAATACAGTTCTGTTGCCGAATTTTTTGTGGGCGAGGATGTTTCCTTATCCGACAGCGCAGGTGACGAAACACAGGCACTGCCTCAAATCAGCGGAAAATCAAATTATCTTTTTATTGAAACTGACGACGAAAATACCACGGTACATTATGTTATACTTATACAGGCAGACGGCGACAACAAGGCGTACAAGGTCTGTACCCTTTCACCTAATACGAAAATTGACGGCACCACAATAGAAAAAATTTATGAGCAGGGAGCAGGAGCGTCCCTGCAGACAAAGCTAACAGAATTTTTCGGCTTTGAAATTGATTATTATATTCAATTTAACAACAATAAATTTATTGATTTTACCGATAAATTAGGCACCTTTATTTATCCCTCGTCTCAGGCGGTGGAATACAGCGGCGGCAAGGGCGACGACACCTACACGGTAAGAATTAAGGAAGGCGAGCAAAACCTTGACGGCAAGGATTTAACCAACATAATAAGATATTATGTTAATGAAAAAAAGAATTACCAAATACCAAATGAAATTATGCTTTACGCTCTTACAAATTATGTAAGCGAGGATAATCTTGAAAACAGCGAGGAGCTTTTCAGAATGTTCATTGCCGACTGTTCAACAAATATTACGGTAAAGAATTTTGCCGACAGTACCGACGCATTAACGGTATTTTGCAAAAGCTCACGTGGAATAACGGTTTACAGTGCAAATGCAAAATATGACGCATTAGAGCTGACGCCCCAAAGCGTGCAGGAAATTAAAGGATATTTCAGTAAATAGGGTAACGATAATAATCCGAACCCGTCAAAAATGCAGTATTAAAGCGATATT
>JBJEPO010000196.1:0-5622 GCA_051881275.1 Eubacterium sp.
CCTTAAGGTCCATCTGGATAGCTGTGATACCGTTCTTTGTACCTGCTACCTTAAAGTCCATATCGCCGTAGAAATCTTCAAGACCCTGGATGTCTACCATTGTCATAAAGTCGCCGTAAACACCCTCGTCGCCTGTGATAAGTCCGCAGCTGATACCTGCAACAGGTGATTTAATTGGAACACCGGCTGCCATAAGAGCAAGAGTTGAGCCGCAGATTGAGCCCTGTGATGTGGAGCCGTTGGAGGAGAGAACCTCAGATACAACACGGATTGCATAGGGGAACTCATCCACTGACGGAAGAACAGGAACAAGCGCCTTTTCAGCAAGTGCGCCGTGACCGATTTCACGTCTGCCGGGACCTCTTGAAGGCTTGGTTTCGCCAACAGAGTATGAGGGGAAGTTGTAGTGATGGATATATCTCTTTTCAGTCTGCTCGTCAAGACCGTCAAGCTGCTGTGCATCGTTCATAGGACCGAGTGTAGCAACCGAGAGAACCTGAGTCTGTCCTCTTGTGAAAAGGCCTGAGCCGTGAACTCTTGAAAGCAGGTCAACCTCTGCGTTAAGAGGACGGATTTCGTCAATTCCTCTGCCGTCAACACGCTTATGCTCGTCCTTGAGCCAAGCACGTACAACGTGCTTTTGAACAAGATACATAATCTCGTCCAGCTTTTCTTCACAGCCTTCAAATCTTTCATCAAACTTTTCGTGAACTGCGGCATAGATAGGAAGAAGAGCCTCGTCACGAACAAGCTTATCGTCTGTATCAAGGGCTTTTTTAACATCCTCAATGCAGAAATCTTCAATTTCAGCCATAATTTCAGGGTCGGGATTTGAAGATTCATACTCAAACTTAGGCTTGCCTATTTCATCAACGATGCCCTGAATGAATTTAACAATCTTCTTGTTTTCCTCGTGACCTGCCATAATGGCGTTAAACATTGTATCGTCGTCAATTTCGTTACCGCCTGCCTCAATCATTGCAACAAGGTCAGCGGTGGAAGCAACGGTAAGAACAAGGTCGCTCTTTTCTCTCTGTTCAAGAGTTGGGTTAATTACGATTTCGCCGTCAACAAGACCTACGTTTACACCGGAAATAGGTCCGTCCCATGGAATATCGGAAATTGCAATAGCGGCAGATACGCCAATCATTGCGGTAATTTCAGGTGAGCAGTCCGGGTCAACAGACATAACTGTTGCAACAACACTGCAGTCATTTCTTAAATCCTTAGGGAAAAGCGGGCGGATAGGTCTGTCAATGCAACGTGATGTGAGAATTGCTTTTTCAGACGCTCTTCCCTCTCTTCTCTGGAATGAGCCGGGAATACGGCCTACGGAGTACATTTTCTCCTCGTAGTCAACGCTGAGGGGGAAGAAATCAACGCCCTCTCTCGGTTTTGCGGAAGCGGTTACGGTACAAAGCACGTTTGTGTCGCCGTAGCGCGCCATAATAGATGCGTTTGCAAGGCCTGCCATCTTACCTGTTTCAAGGGTAAGCTTTCTGCCTGCAAGCTCTGTTTCCCATACTTTAAAATTCTTGAAAAACATTTACTATACCTCTTTCTGTAAAATATTATATTGAAAGGAGGGCAATAGTAATAAACTCAGCACACATAACTGTATGTTCAGTTTACTACTATTGTTTGCTCCCCCTTTTAATATCTAAAAAATGCAAACAAGGCAGACAGCAGTTAATAACTGCCGTCTGCCGTCATAATTACTCAGCTGCGTTTGCTGACTCTGCCTCTGCGGTATTACGCTCAATAGTGTTACGAATACCGAGCTTAGCAATGATTTCACGATATCTGTTAACGTCCTTCTTGTAAACGTAAGCAAGAAGATTTCTTCTGTGACCTACCATTTTAAGAAGTCCGCGGCGTGAATGATGGTCCTTCTTGTGAACCTTAAGATGCTCTGTAAGTTCGTTGATTCTGTAAGTGAGAACAGCAATCTGTACTTCCGGAGAACCTGTATCACCTTCATGAGTAGCATACTCTTTGATGATTTCCTGCTTCTTTTCCTGTGTCATAATTTCACCTCATTTAATGTTATTTGCGATACGAAAAACACAGTAACGGGAAAGGTGATTCCTTTATTAAGGCTTGCACCCGCAACCGAGTATTTCGTCACAACGTTAGTGATTATAGCACATAAATATTGATTTGTAAAGGATTTTTTTAGTTCTAATATAAATACCAGACTTCAGCAAATTCCCCTATTGACAATTATCACATATCATGATACCATATGCATAGCAGTTCTATGTATAGATGCACTATGTAAATATGAAAGGTTGCTTTTATGAAAATCACTAAAGAATTGTCAGCAGGCAGTATTCCTGTCATGGTTCTTTCAACCATTGAAAAACAGGATTTATACGGTTATATGATAGTTAAAGAACTTAAACTTAGGTCACAGGATGTTTTTGTTCTTAAAGAAGGAACACTCTATCCTATTCTGCATTCACTTGAAAAAGAAGGATATGCCGAAAGCTATTGGAATGTTATGGACGGCAGAAAGAGAAAATATTATCATATAACAAAGAAAGGTATGCGCTACTTGGCAAATAAAAAAGAGGAATTTGCAGAATTTTCTGCCACTGTTACAAGAGTGCTTAATTATGCTTTATGAACATAAAGGAATATATTAAAGAAGCCACCTCAAAAATTTTTACCATTCACGAAAAAGAGTCAGTATCGCTGGAACTTTCCGACCACCTTATCAGCAAACAGGAATTTTTTGAAGATATCGGTTATTCACAGGATATCAGCGAAGAAAAGGCTGTTGAAGAAATGGGACCCGGAGAAGAAATTGCAGATTATCTGGGAGAAATTCACAATGATTTATACAATCCTGTTTTTGATATAATCGGCTTTTTGATATTGGCATTAATTTTGGCGGTGTCATATATCTTTTTACGCAAATATGTCATAACCGATTCAACCGCTGTACCGATAGGTATAGGATATTTATTTGCAATAATAGGGCTGTATTTCGGTATTAATGCAATCAATTTAAAAAGGAACAGAAGATTACCTGCCATTCTCACACTGATTGTAGGATTTGGTATCTCTGTTATTTCCTTTTTTGTAAACATACATATTAATATTTGCGGCATTAATACCGTATCAAAATTAAAAGATTTAATGCTGAATGGTATATTGTCCAAACCGGATAAAATCAATTTTGTTTCAGTATTAATTCTTTCCGCCGCAATAATTATTGTTGCAATTATTGCATTTATCATCGGTTTTGTATTTATCAAGAAATATGAAAGCCAAGAAAACACTCTTAAAACAAACAAAAGTAAAAAAGCATTTTCAAAAGTTTTTGCTGTTTTTTGTATTTTTTCGGTAGTTATAGGCGCTATGTTCATTTGTGACATTTTTGTTGTTCAAACAAAAATAAAAGAACAATACATTAAAGACTGCAATACTGTGTTTGAAATTGCACAAAGCTGCGAAAGCAAGAATCAGGTTGAAAAATACATAAAAGAAAAGGGATATACTTTCCATAGCGGCGGTAATAACGAAATTATAATTGACGGCAGAATTTCGGATATCAAACTTGACTTTTCACAAAAAGAACAACCGGACCCGGACGAGCCGTTAACACGTCTTGCAAACAAAATTCTCGTCGGTCTTATTGGAAAAAAATATCCTAAAACTCTTGAAAAGCAAAGCGATTATACAATCACATTTGATATATCCGAAAAATTTAATTCCGGCAATGGATATCCAAATGGAATTAACTCTTTAGGACTGGCTAAAATCAAAACACAGCCAAGTGATTTAGATAATCTATTTGATTTTCAAACAAAGGAAAATTCATCAAATCAAAAAATGATAGATACCTTTGTAATGTATTATCCCAAAAAAATTGTTATCAATGCATCTAACAATCTCAATACACATTCATCAACAATTAATTTTGAATATCCGGCAGGAAAATATGAATTTTCCTATGTTCAGTCCTTTGAACAACAACTGTTGTGTAAAAACGCAGTTGAAGTTAATAAACAAAAAAATCTTGTTTTGGACACTCTTAACGCAAATCCGGAAATTTCAAATAAGCAGTTGGCAAAAACTGTCGGTGCAAAACTCGTTGACCCTAAAATTTCATTTGATGATTACAAAGCGATATTCAAGTATGCTTTTGGGACTATTGATAATCTCGATTTTGATGATAAAGAATTAAAAAAAGCTTACAAACAACTTGAGTGTTTTGAATTTTCCGATGATTTGATTTTTTATCGTTTTGCGGGAGTAAAAAACGATTTTGTTTCACGGCTTCCCGATGACGAGTTAATAGATTTTGTAATATTTGATTCTAAAACCGATATTAGATATGTATCCTTTAGCTTGTACGGAAAAGCCGCAAAGGAAACAAATAACACTTACAGGTCTTATTTTGCCGGTATGTTTAGAAAAACCTACTGCGAAAATGTGGGATATTATGACATTAACGGCAACGCTTATTTAAGCGAAAGAGATGTTGCCTACTATTCAAAAGACGGTGAAAGATTTATATATTATCAGGAAGTTGACGATGAAGGAAAACTTATTGAACAATATTTTATTGGCTCAAAAGGCACCAAGTGTTTAGCTAACCAAGGTTATGTTGATTCTGACGGATATTTTGTATGCGGTGACGACAGTTTCACTAAAATCTACGATACCTCAAAATCAAGTATAGACCGTTATAAGGACAAAGACGGTAACAAATATATAAAAGCCTGTGAAGCAAGTTGGGACAGTAACGGAAATCTGCTTGACTTTGATAAGTATTTAATTTTGTAAACTGACATTAAAACCAAATTTTTCTTGACAAAGTTAATACTTATGATTATAATAATTAAGCCGCATATTATAGGCAGTGAAGTTATGCAATGCATACGCCTATCGTAGCGAGTCTTATGATAAGGAGAAAAATAATGTACGCAGTTATCGTAACAGGCGGAAAGCAGTACAAGGTTTCTGAGGGCGACGTACTTTACGTTGAAAAGCTCGGCGTTGAGGCTGACGAGGAAATCACCTTTGACAACGTACTTGCAGTAAGCACTGACAAAGGCTTTAAGGCAGGCAAGGATTGCGCTAAAGCAGTTGTAAAGGCTAAGGCTATCAAGAACGGCAAGGGCAAGAAAATCACTGTTTTCACATACAAGCCAAAGAAGAACGAAAAGCGCAAGATGGGTCACCGTCAGCCTTACACAAAGGTTGAGATCACATCAATCAAAGCGTAATGATTAGAATAACATTTACTGAAAAGGATTCCCTGCTAACAGGCTTTGAATGTAAAGGTCATTCGGACTATGCAAAGGACGGTGACGACGACATATTGTGTGCGTTTGTATCAAGCGCATGCTTTATGACTGCCAACACGGTTACAGATGTAATCGGATTAAAGGCGCAGGCATCGTCGGTCAACGGATATTTAAGGCTTGAAATTGAGGAATCACCGGAAAAAGCCCGTGACGTATTACAAGGTCTTTTATTACACTTAAAGGCGCTTGACAAGGAATATCCGGGCAACATTAAAGTGACAATATCGGAGGTGTAACAATGCTCAAGTTAGATTTACAGCTTTTTGCTCATAAAAAAGGTATGGGTTCTACAAAGAACGGC
>JBJEPO010000197.1:0-5537 GCA_051881275.1 Eubacterium sp.
CTTCTTGTCTGGTGTCCGAAATGAACACCTGCTTCTAAAAGCTGTTTCATTGAAACTACGTTTGCCATTGATAAATCCTCCTTTAAGGTTAATCCTCCATAAACAGGTATGGCAAAAGCCTGAAATATCACCTAAGGCTTAACCTGCTTATGTGCGTATTCGCATATTTTTAACGAATGCTGAGAAATTATAACAGAAAAGACCTAAAAAATCAAGTCTTTTGTTAAATAAATTATTAATATATTACTTAAATCGTGAAACTAATTGATTATGGCAGGTATTTTCGGTGCTGTCATCCAAAGAAGCAAGCTCCTCGGCATTTAAAGCACGCTTTATCAGCTCGTCGGCAAGGGCAGGGTTTTTAGGCAGAACAGGTCCGTGGGCATAGGTGCCGAAGGTGTTATTATACAAAACACCCTCTGTTTTATCACGTCCGTTATTGCCGCAGCCTCTTATGACCTTGCCGAGAGGCTTAAGCTTTTTAGAAAGGAATGTTCTGCCGGAATGATTTTCAAAGCCTGCTACTGTGCAAAATGGCGTTTTATAAAGGCAGTTGCCAATCATACGCTCCTTGCCTGCCTTTGTATAAAAGGGCAATGCGCCGCTTAATTTAATCTGTGTGCCCTTATCCGTTTCGTAATAATCTCCTAAAATTTGATAGCCGCCGCAGATTGCAAGAATTGTTTTACCGCTGTCGGCAAAATATTTCAGCGCATCGGACTTTTTTCTAAGGTCATTTTTGATTATTTCCATTTCTCTATCCTGTCCGCCTCCGATAAAAAGGATATCAAAATCATCGGTAAATTTGTCGCCGATATTGATTTCATTCACGCTGACGTTATATCCTCGCCACACAAGGCGGTTGTACAGGCAAAGCACATTTCCGCTGTCGCCGTACAAATTCATTTCATTAGGATAGAGATGAGCTATTGTTACCCTGTTTTTTACTGCCAAAATTCTCTGCCTCCGAATTCTTCTATTAACCTATGTCTCATTGCCATCATTGAGGTATATGTTGCAAAAATAACAAAATCCCCCGGCTGTGATTTGATTATATCAATAAGCTGACGGTAGTTTTCGCCGAAAATCATTTTATCCGTTTTTATACCGTCGTATTTTAGGCGCACTGCAATATCATAAGAGCGTGTTCCCAAGGTGTAAACATTGATATATTTATCCCTGATAGGTTTAAAATCAGCGTCCCAAACCCAGCTTACATCACGGGAATCGGCATATTTATCGTTAAGGGAAAATGCAAAATTAAATTTTCCTTTAATCTCCGAGGCACACTCTATACACTGTGACAGACCAACAGGATTTTTAACAAGCATTAGAGTGATTGATTTGCCGTTATATGTAAATTTTTCCGTTCTGCCGAAGGCACCGGAAAATTCACGCAAAACGCTGTAATCACCTACTCCGATTGCATCTAAAACGGCAACGGCGGAAAGGAAATTGTAGACATTATAAATACCGCCGAGAGACAAACTGCATAGATTTTGAATATCTCCCACGTTAAGCATAAACGCACTGCCGGCATCGTTTACGCTGATAATACTGTCGGCATACACATTAGGCTGCTTTCGGGAAAATCCACAACATGGACAGCAGAAATCGCCTAACTGGGCATACACTCTTGAACGGTAATTAAGCGGATAATTACACACGGGGCAAAAACGGCTGTCCGACTTTGACTTAATATTAAAATCGGCGTTGATACCGAAGGTACGCAGGGGGTTCGGTCTGTTTAGTGCAAGACTCATTGTAAGCGGACAGTCGGCATTCAGCACAAGCATAGCCTGTTTGTTATTATCAAGTGCAATTGAGATTTTGCCCAAAGTATGACTGACCTCGCCGTACCTGTCGAGCTGGTCACGAAATACATTTGTTACAACGATTATATCGGCGTCAATATAGCGTGATATGGCAGGAAAGCTGTTTTCGTCACATTCAAGTACGGCATAATCCTTTTTGCACCTGCCAAATACGGTGGAATTATCAATAAATGCGGTGGCTATGCCGGTAATCATATTAGCTCCGCTTTTATTGATGAAATATGATTTTCCGGCTGCCTTCAGTCCTGCTTCAATCAGGGCGCAGGTGGTGGTTTTGCCGTTTGTACCGGTAACACAGATAATTCCCACGTCCTTTGACAGACGGTTAAGTATATTATATTTCAGGCGCAAAGCAATTTTACCCGGCAGGGTTGTTGCGCCTCTGCCCATAATATGAAGCAGTTTTGATACAAGCTTGGCTATTAGTACAGAAAACATCATACTAAATTATATTGAAAACACAGGAAATTATGATATAATTATTATCAAACACTATTTAAGGAGTTATCACTAATGCTGGAGAAAATAGTAAATATAGTTGAAAAAGCAGGAGAAATATACAAACGTGCAGGCGGTGATTTAGGCGTTGAGGAAAAAGGCTCGGGAGTAAATCTTGTAACGAAATATGATAAGATGATTCAGGATTTTCTTATAGATGAGTTGTCAAGGGCTGTGCCGGGTGCATCTTTTGTAGGCGAGGAGGGCGACGGCAACAAGGAGCTCACCGACGGCTACTGCTTTATCATTGACCCTATTGACGGCACGACAAATTTTATAAAAGGATTTCAGCACAGTGCCATAAGCGTAGGTCTTGCAAAGGATAAGGAGCTTATTATCGGCGTTGTAATGGACCCTGACCTTAACAATATTTTTTATGCCGAGAAAGGCAGAGGCGCATTTTTGAACGGCAAAAGAATACATACGGGAAGCTGTGATTTAAAGGAGTCGCTTGTACTGTTCGGCACCTGTCCCTACGAGCACGAGCTGGCACATAAAACCTTTGAGCTTACGGAAAAGGTATTTTACAACGCCCTTGAGGTAAGACGAGGCGGTTCCGCCGCACTTGATATATGCTATGTGGCGGCAGGCAAGGCGGATTTATACTACGAGCTGATACTTCGCCCATGGGATTGGGCAGGAGCAACGCTTATACTTGAAGAGGCAGGAGGATGCGCCTGTCGTACAGATATGAGCGAGTTGAATTTGAATGAAGTAAAATCGTATTTATGCGGAAACGCCAAAAACATAAAGGAATTTTATGAAATATACAAGTCTTAACGAATACCTAAAAAGCCGTTTTGGATGCAAGGTATATAAAATTGCCGTTGACGGCGGCTTTACATGTCCCAACAGAGACGGCACCATTGACAGCAGAGGCTGTATTTTCTGCTCCGCCGGCGGCAGCGGAGAATTTGCATCGGACAGAGATTTAAGCATAACCGATCAGATTGACAAGGGCAAAAGGCTGGTTGAGAAAAAAATTAAGGACGGAAAATACATTGCGTATTTTCAGCCCTTTACAAATACTTATGCACCGGTTGAAAGACTGAGAGGCTTATATATGCAGGCGGTTGAGCACCCCGATATTGTTGCTCTTTCGGTGGCAACACGCCCCGACTGCCTGGGTGACGATGTTTTGGATTTACTTGACGAAATAAACAAAATCAAGCCATTGTTTGTTGAGTTAGGACTTCAGACAATTCACGAAAGCACTGCAAAATACATCCGCAGAGGGTATGCTCTTGATGTTTACGACAAGGCGGTTGATAATTTAAAAGGCAGAGATATAAATGTAGTTACCCACGTTATACTCGGTCTGCCCGGTGAAAGCACTGAGGATATGCTGAAAACCGTTGAATACGTTTGCCGTAAAGCCGACGGAATAAAGCTTCAGCTTTTGCACATTATTAAAGGCACCGACCTTGCCGACGAATACGAACAGGGCAAAATAAGTGTTCTTGACTTTGACGAATATGTTAATCTGATAAAGCAGTGCGTGGATATAATTCCTAAAAATGTTGTTATACACAGGCTGACAGGGGACGGAGCGAAAAAGGATTTAATTGCTCCCATGTGGTCGGCGGATAAAAAGAGAGTTCTTAACGCAATAAACAAAGCATTAAACGAATAAAAAAGACAGATGTTAACACGCAACATCTGTCTTTTAATTTTACTGTATATTAGTCTCTTCTGGGACGGCGGGGACCTCTGCGGTCATTGTGTCTGGGACCTCTCGGAGCGTCGTCAATATCATTCTCCGGCTTCATTCCCTCAAGCTCAATAAGAGCATCTCTTCTTGAAAGGTTAATTCTGCCCTGGTCGTCAATCTCAATACATTTAACGATGATTGAGTCGCCTACGTTTACAACGTCTTCAACATTTTCCGTTCTCTTAACGTCAAGACGTGAAACGTGAACAAGACCTTCTTTACCGGGTGCAATTTCAACGAATGCGCCGAAGCTCATAATTCTTGTAACAACACCGTTATAGAAAGCGCCTACCTCCGGGTCGCTGGCAATGAGCTTAACAACCTCAACTGCGCCCTGACACTTTTCAGCGTCAATGCCGGAGATATAAACTCTGCCGTCTTCTTCAATATTGATTTTAACATCATATTCAGTCTGAATTTCCTGAATAACCTTACCGCCCTTACCGATTACATCGCCGATTTTTTCAGGGTCAATAGTAAGGGTAAACATCTTAGGTGCGTAAGGTGAAAGCTCCTTGCGAGGCTCGCTGATAACAGGAAGCATAATTTCATCAAGAATATAATTTCTTGCTTTGTGTGTTTTTTCAAATGCTTCTTTGATGATTTCGGGAGTAAGACCGTGTACCTTAAGGTCCATCTGGATAGCTGTGATACCGTTCTTTGTACCTGCTACCTTGAAGTCCATATCACCGTAGAAATCCTCAAGTCCCTGAATGTCAACCATTGTCATAAAGTCGCCGTAAACACCCTCGTCACCGGTGATAAGACCACAGCTGATACCTGCAACAGGAGCCTTAATAGGAACGCCTGCTGCCATAAGAGCAAGTGTTGAACCGCAGATTGAGCCCTGTGAGGTTGAGCCGTTTGATGAGAGAACCTCTGAAACAAGTCTTAACGCATAGGGGAACTCCTCAACGGGCGGAATTACGGGAACAAGAGCACGTTCTGCAAGTGCTCCGTGACCGATTTCACGTCTGCCGGGACCACGGCTTGGCTTTGTTTCGCCTACCGAATAGCTCGGGAAGTTATAGTGATGGATATATCTCTTCTCGGTTTCACCGTCGATACCGTCAAGCAGCTGTTTGTCCGATACGGGGCCGAGTGTTGCAATTGTGAGGACCTGAGTCTGACCTCTTGTGAACATACCAGAACCGTGAACTCTGGGAATTACGTTAACCTCGGAAGCGAGAGGACGAATGTCGTCCATTCCTCTGCCGTCAACACGCTTATGCTCGTCGAGGAGCCAACGGCGAACTATGAACTTCTGCGTCTTGTAAAGGCACTCGTCAATAAGAGCTTCGCTTTCGGGATAGATTTCGTCAAACTTCTCGTGTACTTTTTCGTAGATAGGCTTTAATCTTTCGTCACGAACAGTCTTGTCGTCCGTGTCAAGAGCAGCCTTTACGTCCTCTTCTGCAAACGCCTTAATAGTCTCGAACATATCGTGGTCAGGCTCAAGACTTGCAAACTCAAACTTAGGCTTGCCGATTTCA
>JBJEPO010000198.1:0-31654 GCA_051881275.1 Eubacterium sp.
ATATTCTTTCAAAATTTAAAAATCTAAAGGTTGATGTGCATAATCCCGATGTTATTGTTACCGTTGAGGTAAGGGATATGTATGCCTTTGTAAGAGGTAATAATATCAAGGGCGCAGGCGGTATGCCTGTGGGCACCAGCGGCAGAGCGGCGGTGCTTATAAGCGGCGGTATTGACTCTCCCGTGGCGGCGTATATGATGGCAAAAAGAGGCATTGAGCTTGTTTCCGTTCACTTTGCCTCACCTCCATATACCACCGAGCTTGCAGAGCTTAAGGTTATGGAGCTGCTTAAAAAGGTTGCCAAATATTCGGGACCTATCACCACCTATGTGGTAGGATTTACAAAAATTCAGGAAGAAATCAGGGACAAATGCCCCGAGGAATATTTTACAATCATAATGCGAAGATTTATGATGCGTATCAGCGAAATTTTGGCGAAAAAGCAGGGGTGTAGTGCCCTTATAACAGGCGAAAGCGTGGGTCAGGTTGCAAGCCAGACAATTTATGCCTTAGGATGTACGGACGCAGTAACGCAAATTCCTGTTTTTCGTCCCTGTATAGGTATGGATAAGGACGAAATCGTTGCCCTTTCAAGAAAAATTGACACCTTCCAAACGTCAATTCAGCCCTATGAGGACTGCTGTACAGTGTTTACACCAAAGCATCCGAGAACAAGGCCTAAGCTTGAGGATGTTGAAGCGGCGGAGGCAAGGCTCAATATTGACGAGCTTATTGCCGAAGCGGCAGAGAATGCAAGAAAAACCGTTATAAAGTGAGCGAATTATGAGCAAGGATAATGAATTAAACGAAATACTCAATTCAATAAAAAATAACAACGCCTCGGCGGAGAATAAGTTTGAGTTTAAAACGGCAGATGATTTTAAACTGCCGGAAAAAGAGCCTGTTAAAGAGGAAAAGCCTAAACAGGAGCAGTTTAAATTTGACTTTGACCGGGCAGAAAATAAACCGATAGAGTCAAAGGAGGTTGCGCCTCCTGCACCGAAAAGCGAAAACACAGACAGCGACGCTCTTGACCGCCAGCTTGAAAATCTCGTTTGGTTTGAAAGCCAAAAAGACGATAACAAGCCGGAAAAGGCGAAAAAATCAAAGGAAAAAAGCACCGTTGATTTTAGTAAATTAAAGGATAAGCTGTCCGCAAAAAAAGAAGAAATTGCCAAAAAAAAGGACAAACGAGAGAAGAAAAATCCCGAGGATATAAAAAATCAGTTTAAAAATATCGGCAGTAAGGCTTTGGAAACTTGCAAAAAAAAGCAGTTTTATATCCCTGTAATTGCCATAGTCTTGGCGGTTGTGCTGATTTTCGGCGGGGTTAAAATTTACGATTACAGTAAGGTTGCCTACCTTAAGCCATACGAGGAGAAGTACAGTATTACTTATCCCGAGGGTATCAGCGAAAAATTCTGCGATATGTACGGCAAAAACCAATATACCGCCGGCTCCGTTGAAATTCCCGATACAAACACAAAAAAATATGTGTTCACCAAGGCATATAAGGATTCTCCGTTTATTGAACAGCCGGTAAGCTTAAAGCGTGATTATCAAAATATGGCAATTCGCCTTAACAGAGATTATGCGGATTTGGAAAGCACCTATTCCACGGCGGAAGGCTTCCTTGACTCACAGCAGATTGTAAAATTCAGCACTCTGTTTAACGATTATACCTACAAGGTTGTGGCGGCGTTTTACACTAATACCGTTGCCGAAGACGATGCAGGCTATATTTTCCCCTATAATGTCTGCGGCACAATGACCGACAAAAGCTTTGAGGCGTACAAGGACAGAATACAGTCACGGCGTCTGTATGACACCGGCTATAATCTGCAAAAAAGCGACCATTTTCTCACTCTCAGCGTTGACAGTGATTTTATGGATAATTTCCGTTTTGTAATTGTATGCGTAAGGATTGGCGAGGACGAGGAGCTTGAAAAATCAACCACCGCCGTTGTTAACGAAAAGGCGCATTATCCGCAGGTGTGGTATGACAAAAACAATCAGGAAAATCCATACCGCTTTGCGTCAAAGTGGTATCCCGAGCTTTACACCTTTAAGTCGTCACCGAAAACCACAAAGCAGTCCATTGAAGATTATGAATAAAAAATTTCTCCCTAACCTAAAGTTAGGGAGATTATTTTTTATACCGCATAAACGAGAAAAAGCGATTTTACTCAATCACAATTCCGTTATCGCAAAGGGTTTTTTCAAATTTTTTTATACCGCTGTACATTCTGTTAATTTTGATGCTTTTGCCATCGCATACCAAAATATAAAAAATGCCCTTCTTTTTGACATATTTTATATTTGAAAAATTAATTACTGTACGTTGCGAAGCTAATTGCGGCAGGAATCCTCGTTCTTTTTCAAGGGTTTTTGATTTCTCATCAATTATAAAACAACTGTGCCAGGCAAGATATGCCATCATAATCCCTGCCAGAACAAACAAAGCAAGTATAATTGGTTCCTGCTTTTCTTCACGTACAACATACGATACCAATATACTTCCTCCGAAAAAACCGATAAACGGCATTGTGCCAAAATACCAAGGCAATATGATTTTGTAATATGGCGATACGTCAATTTTTTGTATTACAACCTTTTCGCATATTACAAAAATTAATGATATTGTTGAAACCGCAAAATAAAAGATTACCGCCTCGGAATGAACAAACAAAAGCATCAAAATTATTCCCGGCAAATAAACACAGATTAGTACAGCAAGCGTCACCTTGCTTAAGCTTTTTATTTCTCTTAAAAAAAGCGAATTATCTACATTCCTTTTGTAAGCGGTTTTGAAAATTACACACGCACAAATGAATGTTGTTATAAACACAATGACAGATACGGCTAAAACTCCGCCATCTTTGTTTTTACCAAAGAAAAAATTGTTGTAATCTATAAGTATATACGGAATATAAGCCGCCAATGCCAGTGCATTTATATTGCTTAAAATATTTAACACTTTCATTATAATACCATAATAATTATCTCATTTTGTATTTATCTAAATCAATCTTATAATCGTTAACTAATATACCGTCGCTTTCAAGCAGCTGCTTTTGCTTTTCAATTCCGCCGAAAGCGTAATTTTTTGACAAATTACCGTTTCGGTCAACAACCTTGTAGCAGGGATATTTTATGGGGTCGGGATTATTGTGAAGAATATTGCCCACCACTCTGGCAAGCTTTTTGTTTCCCAAATATTCGGCAATCTGTCCGTAGGTTACAACCTTTCCCTTAGGAACAGTTGTTAAAAATTCGTACACTTTTTCTTTCATATTATGATCCTATTTTTCACAGGGAACGCCGTATGGGGTGCTCCGATTTGTTTTCATTTATATAATTATACCATATAACTGAAGAAATTTCCATAAAAAAAGCAGAGCATAAAGCCCTGCTTCGGCTACCGCCAACTTAAGCAAGCGAGACAAATCCGAATAAGCTTTTTATAAACGGATTTATCTCACTTGCTTATGATAAAATTGTGTTATTTTAATACTGCCAACGCATAATCTATGTGCTCAAAGGCGGTTATGCCGTCGGCATTTTCTGCAAAATAACGGCTTTGTATATCCTGTGAATTTAGAAATCCATAGATATAAAAATCATATTTGCCCAGCATAATTTCAAGCTCCTCAAGGCTAAAGCAGGACGCCATTTTTTCACCGCTTTGCTCAGCCATTGCCAGCATATTTTTCACTCTCGGCACACTGCTTGAAAACAGGTGATTGTCGGCAAAATCAAATACAACAGTGCTTCCTTCTGCCCCAAAGGAGGATATGGATTTAAACAGCTTTTCAATATCGTCCTTTGACATATAGTAAAACAGTCCCAAACAGGAGAAAAATGTTTTTTTGCCGAAATCAAAGCCTGCCCTTTCAAGAACATTCTTCAAATTTTCACGTGACAGGTCGGCAGATATCATAACTGTGTTATCGCTGATTTTAATTCCGGCTCTATCCAGCCTTTTCCTTTTGTCCTTTATGGTGCTTTCTTTGTCAATTTCAAAAATTTTAAGTTCACGGTTGTTGTTTCTTGCCGAAAATGTATCGTAACCGCAGCCTAAAATCACATACTGCTCTGTGCCTAATTTAACAGCGTTTTTTAAACTCTCCTCGCAGAATTTTGCCCGGGCAATGGGAGTGGGGGCAAACTGTGTGTTTACATTATTGCTTATAACATCTTTTGCATCTCCAAAGGAGCAGCAGTCACTGCCGGAAATCAGCTTTTCAATATTTTCGTATTCTTCACCGCTGAACAGCTTTTCGGCAATGCTGTCGCTGAAAACAGGGGAGGCACTGTTTTTATAATGATACGCTCTTGAAAATGCTGACATCAGCGCAGTCAGGCTTGAATTTTCCGATTGCTTTTTCTTTCTGCCGAATTTGTACTCAAACAGACCATCACGGCTGCAGCAAAAATACAGCCTTCCACCCGGCATTTTAGGAAAACGCAGACAGGAATCCTGCTCGGGATAAAGCTTTACGATAAGTACCCTGTCGCACATAACATAGCAAGCAAAGGTAATATAATGCTCTTTGCTCATGGGGTGATTAAAGGTAATGTAATAATCGTTTTCAATTTCGTCAACGGTTAAACCGTGGTTTTCGTCTGCCTCTCGTGATTTCAACGGCTCCAGCTTTTTTGAACAACAGTAAATACTGCTTTCACCGGCAGTGTTTATTACCGCACCGCAGTGAGGGCATAAATAAAACTTTGTCCGTGACATATTTCCGGTGTGTATTATGTTTTGATTAAGACTTCCGGATAAAATGGTTTCTGCGCTGACTCCCAATATTTCCGCCAAAGACGACACGGTAAACACATCGGGAAAGCCGTTGCCTGTTTCCCATTTTGATACGGTTTTGGCACATACGCCAAGCTTGTCCGCTACCTGCTTTTGAGTAAGTCCTTTTGATTTTCGCAGATTTCTAAGAAGCTTTCCGCTTTCTGTTAATGACATTTTTATCACCTCACAAGTATTATACTGAAGCCGCAAGAGTTATTCAATCCACTATCCGTTCACCTTTAATGCAAAAAAGAAAACGCACCGAGATTGGTACGTTCCTTTTTTGGCGGAGACGGCGAGATTCGAACTCGCGGGGGATTGCTCCCTAACTGATTTCGAGTCAGCCCCGTTATGACCACTTCGATACGTCTCCGTATATGTTAAACTCAAAAGAGTATTAACTCAAATATTAAATTTTGCACGGGGAGCCCCGTTATGATCCTGTTGCGGTGCCCAAAATTTGTATCGGCTTTTGTCGCCGACAAATTTTGACCGCTGCCACTCCTTATTGCTCGCTTCATCTGCCACCGGCAGCGCTCGCAAACGTCCCCACTTCGATACGTCTGTGTATATGTTAAACTCAAAAGAGTATTAACTCGATTATTAAATTTTTGCTTTATATGCTTGTGTACAGCATTAATGATTTTATCACGATAATTAGTATTTGTCAATTTATATTATTTGTGTTACAATAAAATATCTAAAAAGGAGGAAGGAATATGGTTGCTATTATAGATTACGGCGCAGGAAATTTGCAAAGCGTAAAAAAAGCGCTGGATTTTCTTGGCTATGAAAGCAAAATTACAAGTGACAAAGGCGAAATTGCGGCGGCTTCTCACGTTATTTTGCCCGGCGTAGGCGCATTTGCCGACGCTATGGCATCTATCAGAGACAGAGATTTGGAGGAAACAATAAAATGTGCGGCAGACGGCACAAAGCCGTTTTTGGGAATTTGTTTGGGATTACAGCTTCTTTTTGAGGAAAGCGAGGAAAGTCCCGGTGCAAAGGGACTTGGAATTTTCGGCGGAAAAATCGTAAAAATCCCCGATACATCCCTAAAGGTGCCCCATATAGGCTGGAACAGCGTCAGCATAAAGCAGAAAGACGGAATTTTCAGCGGTATAAATGAGGAAAGTTATTTTTATTTTGTACATTCCTTTTATCTTAAAGACGCAGATGAGGATATTGTTGCGGCAACAACACAGTACGGCGTTGAAATAGAATGTGCCGTGCAAAAAGGCAAGGTCTGCGCCACACAGTTTCACCCCGAAAAAAGCGGCGAAACAGGGCTGAAGCTGCTTAAAAGCTTTATGACAATGGGAGGATAATTATGTACGCAAAAAGAATTATACCATGTCTTGACGTTAAAAACGGACGTGTTGTTAAAGGCGTGTCCTTTGTTGATTTAAGAGATGCCGGCGACCCGGTTGAATGTGCGGCGGCTTATGACAAGCAGGGTGCGGACGAGCTTGTGCTGCTTGATATTACTGCCACCCACGAGGGCAGAAACACGATGATTGATATTGTTAAAAGAGTTGCCGACACTGTGTTTATTCCGTTTACCGTAGGCGGAGGAATACGAACTATTGATGATTTTAAGGATTTGCTCCGTGCCGGCGCAGATAAAATTTCCGTTAATTCTGCGGCGGTTAGGAATCCCGATTTAATTAACGAGGCTGCCTATAAATTCGGTGCCCAGTGCGTTGTCTGCGCTATTGACGCAAAGCGAAGCGGCGACGGCTGGGAGGTTTATCTTAACGGCGGCAGAATACCAACAGGCATTGATGCTGTTAAATGGGCGGTTGAAGCCCAGCAGAGAGGAGCAGGGGAGATTCTCCTAACCTCTATGGATCAGGACGGTCAGAAAACCGGCTATGATATTGAGCTGACCCGAGCTGTCAGCGAAAGCGTTGGAATACCGGTAATTGCCTCCGGCGGTGCAGGTAAGGCGGAGCATTTCTATGACGCTTTTACCGACGGAAAAGCAGACGCAGTTCTTGCCGCCAGCCTGTTTCATTTTAACGAGCTGCCCATCCCTAAGCTCAAGCAATATCTAAAAGAAAACTCAATTCCCGTAAGAATGTAATAATAAAAAGCAATTCTCAAATCAAAATGAGGATTGCTTTTGCTTTATAATTAAATAAATTATTTTCCTATACTTATGCCTCTGCTGAGCTTTTCTGTCATAATATCGTATTCACGGTTGTCGGACTGTACCATTTTTACAACAATACCGGCAAATGCGCCGGCACTGCATCGGATTAAAAATACTGTATTGTCGTCAACGGATAAGCCCTTGCTTTCAATATATGATGTATAAAATTTGCAAAAGCTGTCAAACAGTGCGTTGTAAACGGTGTTGAAATACTTAGAGTGCAGGGATTTTTTTATCACCGTTTCGTATTTGTTCAAAAAGGGAATGTAAAGCCTTAGTGACCTTTCCCAATCGGTTAAGGCGCCGATGCTTTTGCATATTTCCTTTGTATCGTCAAGAATACAGTTTTTTATCATTTCTTCAATATTATCAAAATAATAGTAGAAGGTCTGACGGCTTAAATCCGTGTCCTCAATAATTTGCTTAACGGTTACCTTTTCAATATTAACGCCGTCAATTAATTTGATAAAAGAACTTAAAATAACCTGTTTTGCGTGTGTCATATTCGTTCCTTTCCTAACAAATTCTCGGCAGACCCTCGCCGATAAGAACGCTTACTCTGCGCCTGCCTCCCAAAGAGGTTACAAGAGTTACGCCCTCGCCGTCAACGGCTTTGCCTATAATTTGTGCATTTTCGCCGTATCTGCATTTTTTTATGATATTAACTGCTTTTTCAGCCTGATTTTCGGGGACAAACAGAGCCAGCTTGCCCTCGTTTCCCATATTAAGCAGATTAAGTCCGAGAATTTTTGAAAATGCCCTGACCTCATCACTTGCAGGAATTTTGTCCTCATATATTTCAATATTCACCGCCGATGCGTCTGCAAGCTCGTTAAGCACCGTTGCAAGACCGCCTCTTGTGATGTCACGCATACAGTGAATATTAATTCCGCCCTCGGTAAGTGCGTGTACAATTTCAGTAAGAGGTGCGTTGTCGGATTTTATATCGTTTTCAATTCCCATTCTTGCGGAAAGTATGGCGGCGTGATGGTCGCCCATAGTACCGTTTACAATAAGGCAGTCACCGGGGATAATGTTTGATGATTTTATATCTGTATTATCATCAACAAAGCCAACGCCGGTTGTGTTTATGTAAATACCGCCTTTGCCCTCAATAACCTTTGTATCGCCTGCAATTACGGTAACGCCTGCTTCCTTTGCCGTTTTCGCCATTGACCTAACGATTTTTTCAATATCGTCGGTGTCCGCACCTTCTTCAAGAATAAACGCCGAGGTGATATATTTAGGCGTTGCACCACGCATCAGCAGGTCGTTCACAGTACCGCATACGGAAAGCCTGCCTATATCACCGCCATTGAAAAACAACGGAGTTACAACAAAGCTGTCGGTGGTAACGGCAATTCTTTTACTGCCGTCAACTACTGCGCTGTCCTCCATCATATTAAGTACGGGATTGCTGAAATGCTTTGCAAATATTTTGTCAATTAAATCGGAGGTGGATTTTCCTCCGCTTCCGTGGGCTAAAGTAATTTTCATAATGTGGTTCACTTACCTGTCGTTTGTGTAATAATTAAAGCACGTTCCCTCGCCGGAAACCATACAGGCTCCCATAGGGTTTTCGGGTGTGCATAATGTTTTATAAAGAGGGCACTGGCGGGGATTTTTACTGCCGGTTATTATGTCGCTGCAGCAGCATCCCTTTTGACTTGAATAATCCTCTGTTAGCCGTACGCTTCCTGCGTCATACCGGGCGTATTCGTCCCTGATTTTCATACCTGAGCCTTCAATTTCGCCGATGCCTCTCCATACGGCAGAGCAAGGCTCAAAATACTTGCTCACAAGAGCGTGCGCCTTTTCGTTTTGACCTTCGCTGACAACTGATTTGTACAGATTTACAACCTTGCCCCTGCCCTGAAGCTTAACAAGGGCATATATTGACGCCAAAATCTCCTCCGCCTTAAAGCCGCTGACGGCAAAGGGCAGGGAGTATTTTTTTGCAAATGGCTCAAAGGCGTTGCTTCCTGTTAAAACGGCAACGTGACCGGGTGCAATAAATCCGTCAATTTTACTATCTGCCATGCACAGCCTTTCAATTACCGCCGGCATTGTTTTAAGCGCCGTCAGTAATTTTATATTACCGATATTTTTCTCTATGATTTTGTCAAGCAAAACCGCATAAACAGGCGTTGTTGTTTCAAATCCCACCGATGCAAAAACAAAGCTTTTGTCGGGCTGCGCCTGTGCAAGCGCAATAGCTTGCAGGGGAGAATACACCATTCGTATGTCTGCGCCTTGGGATTTTATATCCTTTAACGCCTGCTTTGAGCCTGGCACTCTAATCATATCGCCGAAGGTTACTATAACATTTCCCTGTAAAGCCAAGTCGCACAGCTTGTCAATATAGGACGAAACCGTTACGCATACGGGACACCCCGGACCGCTGATTAAATGAATTTTGTCGCTGATAAGAGTATCTATGGCATTTTCACTGATGGAGGCGGTGTGAGTTCCGCAAACCTCCATTAAATTCAGCTCTCTGCCGTCATATTCCTTTAAAAATTTTAAAACGTCGCCGGTGTTCATTGCAAATCCTCCAGCTCGTTAAACAAATTAATCATATAATCTGCCTCGTCCTTTGGGAGCACCTGAATAACAAGTCCTGCGTGAACAAGCACCCAGTCGCCTACCTTTGCGTCAACTATGCCGATGCTTGCCGTAATTTTATTTGAATTGTATTCTACAACGGCATCCGTGCCGTTAATTTCAATAATTTTTCCCGGTGCCGCTACACACATTGGTATTCCTCCGATGATGCAAGATAAGCCTGACCCAAAGCGACACCGCCGTCGCCGCAGGGTACAGTGTTGTTTATATAAACCTTAAAACCGCTTTCCACAAGCATTTTTACTGTGTTTGATGTTAAAATTTTGTTGACAAAACAGCCGCCGCTAAGGGTAATCTGTTTTACATTGTATTTTTTTGCCGTTGATAAAATCAGACGGCACAGCATTAAATGAAATCCCAAAGCCGTTTCCTCCACAGGAGCAGGGGAGCTTTTTACCGCTCTTATAATCTCCTTTGGATTGAATGTTACAGGCAAAGGATATTCCTTTTTCGCCTTGGAGGCACATATTTCCAGCTGAACGGCACATTCGCCCTCGTATGTGTTGTAATGCTTTATATCAAGGGCGGCGCACACTGCGTCAAAAAGCCGTCCCATACCCGAGTAATTTACGGTATTTATGCCGTTTTCCACCGCTTTATTGATTAACTCATTACTGCCGTCGTAGCAGGCGAGAGCCAAATCGGCGTTTTTTGATATTTCGTCGGAGGCTATCATTTTTGTATAGTCAAAATGTTCAACTCTTTTTTTGTTCAAAAATACCTCGCCGCCCCAGATTGCTCCGTCTGCTCCGTACCCTGTTCCGTCAAATACAAAGCTGAGCACGTCGCCCTTCAAATTGTGCTCGGCAATTACACTGTATGCGTGGGCAAGATGGTGCTGAATGAGCATATCGTTTTTGAAAATGTGCGCCGAATTGTACATAGGGTGCATATCGGCGGCAATTTTTTTAACATTAAAGGAGTGCAGACGTGCAAAGCGGTCTATGCCATCCCTAAAAGCGTTAAAGCACCTTTCGTCCTCCAAATCACCGAAATGCTGACTCATATATGCGTTGCTTTCGTGAACAAAGCAAAAGGCGCTTTTTAAATCACCGCCAAGGCACAGTATGTCCTCCTTTGCAGTGATTCCTATGTCTGCCGAAAGGGGAACATATCCTCTTGCACGGCGTATAAACTGCACCTGTCCTGCGTTAATCTGCACAATACTGTCGTCAATGGGCGTCAGTATATCCCTGTTGTGACTCAGCACGTCAACGCCGAATTTTTTGATTTCCTCATCGTCGGTGATAATCGGCTCACTGCTGATATTTGCGCTGGTCATAATCAGCGGTGACACCTCATTTAATATCATAATCTGTATGGGATTGCAGGGTAAAAACGCACCTATACTGTCGGAATTGTCACAAATTCCCTTTGGCAAATCCTTTTTCTTTTTTAAAAGTACAATGGGACGGGCAGATGAGGTCAGCAGTTCTTTTTCTGCTTCGCTGACAATACAGTATTCTTCAATTTCCGTTAGTGATGAAAACATAACCGCAAAGGGCTTTGCTTCACGCCCCTTGATTTTGCGTATTTCCTTCGCCTGACCTTCACCGCATATTCCTGCAAGGTGGTATCCGCCGATATCCTTAATTGCAAGGATTTTGCCGTTTTTCAGTATTTGGGCGGCTTTGTCAATAGGCATATTTGTTTTGGGACCGCAGTTGTTACAGGCTATGGTTTGCGCATGGCACCGACGGTCTGTGCAGTCGGTGTATTCCCCGTTACATTCACTGCAAAGCTCAAATTTGCCCATTGATGTGCGTTCTCTGTCATAGGGCAGAGAATTAATAATTGTATATCTGGGACCGCAGTTCACACAGCTGATAAATGGGTGACGGTATCTGCGGTTGCTTTTATCCTTTAATTCTTTTTCACATTCATTGCAGGTGGCAAGGTCGGGAGTAATAAAGGGCACACGGCTGTCATTGGTGCTGTGAACAATGGAAAAGCCGTCAAACTGCCTGTCCTCAATGTCCTGCACCTGATAGTCCTTTATGCTGAACATTGAAACAAGGCGCCGGACAAAAATATCCGGCGCCGTATCAGCACCCTGTAATATAATAGTTACATTACCGCCTGAATTTTTAACCTCGCCCTTTAAATTCAGCTCTTTTGCGAGCCGCAGAGCAGCGGGGCGAAATCCGATGCCCTGTACAATACCTGTAAAGGTATATTTTTTTGTCAAAAGTTATGCTTCCTTTTTAATAGTTACAACGCCTTTTTCGCCGTCGTCCTCCGCCATGCTCAAAGCCTTAAATCTCAGGCAGGCGTCAACACAGGCACCGCATTGCACACATTTATCACGGTCAATGGACCATGTTTTTTCTTCCGTTCTGTCAACGGTAATACATTCCTGCGGGCATTTTCTCGCACAAAGTCCGCAGAGAATACATTTTGATATGTCGTTTACAACCTTGCCGGCAGGTGCTTCGGGTATTGGCTGAGCAAAGGTGTCAACTGTTTTTTCGCCGTTTGGCTCTGTATAACCCGGCACCATTTCAAGACATTTTTTAGGGCAGGATACAACGCAGTTTTCACACTGTACGCATCCCATTCTCTCTATTGACCATTCCTTTTTGTTCCTGTCAACCTTAATTGCACCGGAGGGGCATTTACGCATACACATACCGCACATAATGCAGTCGTCTATGTTAATCTCAACATGGCCTCTTGACCTTTCGGGATAAACCGCAGGCTCTGCCGGATAATTGCAGGTTGCAGGCTTTGAAAACAGATTTTTAAAGGCAATAGGTGTAAAATCCATTAATTTCATTGGCTTATCCTCCTTAGCGTTCCGTACAGCTTATGCACGGGTCTATTGTCAGTATCTGAAGCGGAACATCCGCCAGCTCGGAACCGGGCAAAATATGGATAAGCGACTGGATATTTGTAAATGTAGGCGTTCTAAGCCTGAATCTTTCAAGGAATTTTGTGCCGTTTGCCTTGGCGTAATAAATAGCCTCGCCTCTGGGCTGTTCAACTCTTACAAATGCCTCGCCGTTGGGCATACCCTTTTGGGGCGCACAAATAGGACCGTCGGGAATTTTGTCTGCCAACTGTCTGATAATATTAATTGACTGGAAAAGCTCTCCGATTCTTACGGCGCATCTTGCGTAGCCGTCGCAGTCGTTTGACGTAATTGTTTCAAATTCAATACTGCCGTAGGCTTCGTATCCGGTTTTTCTCATATCAAGGTCAATTCCGCTGGCTCTCGCCATAGGACCTACCGCACCCAGCTTAAGTGCGTCCTCTTTTGTGAGAATACCTACGCCTTTAAGTCTTGTTTTAACGGTGTAGTCATTAAGAAAAACCTTTGTGATTCTTTTCAAATCCTTTTCCATACCGTCAAAAATTTCAACAAAGCTTTTTATCATTGAACTGTCCATATCCTTGAGCACACCGCCGATTTTGTTTACAGAGAAAATAACTCTGCCACCGGTGGATGCCTCAAACATATCAAGCACCTTTTCTCTCATTCTCCAGCACTGCATAAACAGTGCGTCAAAGCCGAAGGCGTCTGCCAAAAGACCGAGCCACAGTAAATGAGAATGAATACGGCTCATTTCAAACCAAAAGCTTCTCAAAAATTTTGCTCTTTCGGGAACCTGGGCGTCAAATATTTTTTCAAGGGCTTCGCAGTAGCAAAGTCCGTGGCCGAAGGAGCATATACCGCAGGTTCTTTCAACAACATACTGATAGTCATTGAAATCTCTTTTTTCAGCCAGCTGCTCCAAGCCTCTGTGAACAAAGCCAACGGAGGGGATAGCCTCAACTACCTTTTCGTCCTCAAGTACAAGGTCAAGGTGAACAGGCTCGGGCAAAACCGGATGCTGAGGGCCGAAGGGAACTACTGATTTGTTTGCCATTACTCATCACCCTCCTTTTTGATAACCTTAATTTGCTTTTTGAAGGGTGTTTCCTTGTCAATTCTGTAAAATTTATCGTGGTAATCAATGCTGATACCCGTAACCTTTACGCCCCAAAGCTCTTTTATTTCATTTTCATAAAGCATTGCCGACGGAAAAATATCGGAAAATGATTTTATTTCCTCGTCAATGGGTAGCTCAATTTTGTAATTTTCCATATCGTATTCCTTTGTTACGGAATAAATTACCTCATTGTAGCCCTCAAATGCGGTTGCCGAAATCTGTGAAAGGCGGTAGCCGTCTTTTTGCTTTTGCTCCATTATTGAATAAAGCTGCTCTTTGTCAACCTTTTCAATGGCAAAATCATTATATTTATTTTCCATTTGACCGCTCCTCTCTTTCAAGCTTTTCGCTTTTTTCTTTAAGCAAAGCCAGGGATTTAACAACGCCGTCAATTATTGCCTGTGGTCTTGCGGCGCATCCCGGAACATATATATCTACCGGGATTACCTTGTCAACACCGCCTAAGATGTTGTAGCAGTCCTTAAAAACGCCTCCGTTGCAGGCGCAGATGCCGATAGCACATACAACCTTAGGCTCGCTCATTTGCTCGTAAATCTGCTTTACAACAGCCTGATTCTGCGTGTTTACAGAGCCGGTAATCAGCAGTATATCCGCATGCTTGGGGTTACCGGTGTTAATAACGCCGAAGCGCTCAACGTCATAAACGGGAGTTAAGCAGGCAAGCACCTCAATATCACATCCGTTGCAGGAGGAGCCGTCATAGTGCATAATCCAGGGGGATTTTGTTACGTCAGCCATTATTTAACCTCCTTTATCACTTCAATGATTATCAGGTTTATTGCGCCTAATACGGCAGTAATAATCCAGGAATTTTTAAACATAATCTGCCACTTAACACGGGCGTTTGTATTGTCAACAAGTATCTCTACAAAATAGCAGATAATTAATGCCGCTATTGCAACAATTATGCTCCAGGTATATCCGTTAAGGAAGAATAGGGCAAGCACGCCTAAAAGGAAAATATTTTCATACCAGTGGGATATTTCAACAATGGCAAACATTGTTCCGTTAAATTCCGTTGTGATACCCTTAACCATTTCCTGATGGGCATGGTGGCTGGTTGATAAATCAAAGGGATGCTTTCTGAGCTTGATTGTAAGGATAAATACAAAGCCGATAAATATTCCCGGAAGATATACTATGGCAGGCAGGTGATAACTGCTTACGATTTCATCAACTCTGAAGGTGCCTGTAACCACATAAAGTCCTACGGAAAAGATAAGCACCATAGGCTCATACGCCATCATCTGCATAAGCTCACGGTTGGCGCCCATTGCCGCATAGGGTGAGCCTGACGCATACGCCGCAACAACAAGGAAAAGATTAGCCGTTGTGAGAATGAAGAATACCATCAGCAAATCCATTCCGGCAAAGAACATTGCGCCGGTTATAATTATGAAAACAAGAAATGTTACAAGGTAAACAACCTGTACCGAATTTGTAATTCTTGTCTCTTTTTTAAGCAGCTTTCCCACGTCGTATAAGGGCTGTGTAATAGGGGGACCCTGACGTCCCTGCATTCTTGCAGATATTTTTCTGTCAATACCTGCCAAAAGTGCTCCGGCAAAGGGAGCAAGAAAAATATAAGCGAAAACGCTGATAAGCGATTTAACCATTGCTGTCATCAGAATCCACCTCCCATAACAATCGCCAAAACGGTAAATCCTGCAATCAATACAATAGCAAGTATTGCGCTGGGTTTATATACTTTATCCGCACCGAATATATCCTCAAGATACCAGCTTGAAAGAGCGATTTTCTTCTCTCCTCCAAAGGAGTCGGTAAAGCTTCTCTGGTCGGGTGAACCGATACCGCTGATGTATCTTGAAACTCTTTTAAATCTTGCGTTTTTAACGCCTGCATAATATGTTAATGCAGGAATAACGAATATCAAAGCAACCATAATTATCATTGTAATTATGTTGTCCTTTCTGATTACGTCGCTTGTCTGTGCGTATAACGGCTGAAGATAAGGCGTTATAACTCTTTCCGATATAATCGGGAAGCCGAAGCACAAGCCTATCATCATAAGACTGTTTACAATAAGCGACAGCCATTGGTTTGCCGATATTGTGTTTTTGTGGATTTCATCACCGGGATGGTGAGCCAGCACAGTGCCAAGCCATTTTGCCCAGTAGAACAAGGTTGTTGCAGAGCCGAAGCAAATGCAAAGCACAAGAATAACAGAACCGCCGTCAACAAATGCTTTAAGCGCCGCCCATTTGGAAACGAGCATACCGAACGGTGCCAGGAACATACCGCTGATGCCGATAATAAGCGTAAAGGCAAGCGTTGGATAACGTCCGATAAGACCGTGCATACTGTCAACGTCACGGGAGCCTGTCTGATGCTCAATGGAGCCTACTGTCTGGAACAGCAGAGCCTTTGATACAGCGTGGAATATTACAAGGAATATTGCCGCCCATACGGTTTCCTCCTTGCCAACGCCTGCGCAGGCGGTAATAAGACCGAGATTGGACAGAGTTGAATATGCCAAAACCTTTTTGCCGTCGGATACGGTCATGGCAAGCATGGACATTACAAGGAATGTAAGACCTCCCACAAGACCTATCATATAACCCGAAAGCTGACCCTCCATAAGCGGAGCAAGCCTGATTAACAGATATACGCCTGCCTTAACCATTGTTGCACTGTGAAGCAGTGCCGACGATGGCGTAGGAGCCACCATTGCACCCAAAAGCCACTTGGAAAACGGCAGCTGCGCACTCTTTGTAAGTGCCGCAAAGCCAAACAGTATAACGGGAATAACCACAAACGAGCCGTCCATAGCAATCAGTGACTGCAAATCGGTTATGCCGAATTTCATACCTGTCAGTACAATTCCCACTGCAAAGCCTACACCGCCTAACAGGTTCATCCATAAAGCTCTAAAGCAGTTTGTAACCGCCTCGCCTGTTTTGGTGTAGCCGATAAGCAGGAATGAGCATACGCTGGTGATTTCCCAAAAGAAATACATCCAGATAAGATTATTTGATAAAACAAGACCGAACATTGCGCCTAAGAATATGTACATTATTGCAAAGAAATAACTGCGCCTGTCCTTAATATCTTTGTGATGATTGTGGTAATCATTCATATATCCGCATGCATAAACTGTAATTAGAGTACCGACTATTGCCACAATAAGCACCATAATTACGGTAAGCTGGTCAATATAAAGATTTTTTACCTCAATTTCGGGTTTTTTTCCGCTGAATTCATACCAGTAAATCAGCGCCGTCTGTGCTATTGACAGCGCCGCCGCATAATACTTTTTGTATTTAATGCTGAGCACCGTAATCAGCACAACAAGGAAGAATTCAACCGCTATTATTACGTCTTCAAACAGTCCGGCAATTTTTATCCCGAACAGCGTTCCTTCCTCCAGCAGAAAAATCTGCGTGCTTTCGCCTGTGAAATATGTCATTGCAAAAAGAATTGCCGTGAATATCAGCACAGCCGATGATGCGTAGGTTACAATCTTTCTTACAGTGTTGTTTTTGAATAAAGCCAAAAGCAATGCGCTGATGAAAGGAAAGCCTACCAGAAATGCTATCATACCTTCCATTTCTTTACCTCGTTTCAATATGACTTATATAGTAATTATGTTACCATATATTATTAAAAAAATCAATCTGTTACCTATATAAATATAGAAAGAATTACATATTTTTGTCTATTGTCTGCTATTAATGTGTTTTAAGAAGAGGTTTACTACGAATAAAGTAAATTATTTTCAAAATTTGATAAAATACTGTTGAAAATAATCTTTGAGAGTTGTACAATATTCATACAAATCAAATGGGATTAAATAAGTAACTATATAATAAGGAGATATTAAGATATCCATGGCAAAAAAAATAAGAGGGGTAGGAATTTTTCTCATTGCGGTAATTATCATCGCCGCCTTAGCGGCAATGTCCGCCGTACAGATGAATTCCATCGGAAATGTTGAAAAATCAAGTGTTTCTCCGTCCTCCGACACTTCTGTAAGCCTTGAGTGGAAGAAGGTGTCCGGAGCCGACGGTTATTTTATCTATAAAAGCGCCGGCGGAGCCGATAGCTTTGAAAAGGCGGCGCAGGTTAAGGATGCAAAGGCCGACAGCTTTACTCTTGACAATCTTGAACAGGCGCAGAGCTATGATTTTTATGTAACCGCCTACAAAAGCCGTTCAAATAAGATTATTGAAAGTAAGGAATATCAGCGTCTTTCATCATACACAAAGCCGTCAAAGCAGGTTATAAAGTCGCTTTCCTCTCCCGACGCAGGTGTTATCAGCGTAAAGTGGGAAAAGAACAGTAAGGCATCCGGCTATCAGCTTCAATATGTTCAGGGCAAAAATTTTGAAAAGGCGCAGAGCCTTGACATAAAGGATGCCTCGGCAGTTGAAAAAAATATTGAAAAGCTTACCCAAAAGAAAACTTACAGCGTAAGAGTGCGTTCATATTTTTACAGCTCAAAGCAGCTTGTGGCAGGGGAATGGAGCGATGTTAAGTCCGTTACCGTTGCCGAAAAGGTCGCAATGGCAAGCAATATAAATGTTAAAAAGCCTATGATTGCTCTTACCTTTGACGACGGACCCGGATATAACGGTGCCTCTGATAAAATTCTTGACGTGCTTGAAAAATACAACGCAAGAGCTACCTTCTTTATGGTGGGCGCAAACGCCAAGGCACATCCGGAAAATCTTAAACGCAAAATCAAATTAGGCTGTGAGCTTGGCAACCATACTTATAATCACGACCATTACGGTAAAAATGTTACCGGCGAGGACATCAAAAAATGCTCTCAGGCAATTTATGACGCCTGCGGTCAGTATCCTACGGCGTTTCGTTCCACCGGCGGCAATACAACAAAAACTATCCTTGACGAGTGCAAGGCACAGAATTTACCCCTTTATTACTGGTCCCTTGATACTCAGGATTGGAAATCAAGAAATGCCGACAAGGTTTACGACGCTGTTATGAAAAATGTTGAAGACGGCGATATAATTCTTATGCACGACATTTACGATTCCACCGCCGAAGCCGTTGAAAGAATGGTTCCAAAGCTTATTGAGCAGGGTTATCAGCTTGTAACGGTTACGGAGCTTGTTCAGGCAAAAACAGGCAAAAATCCCGTTGCCGGTCAGCAGTATGTAACCGCCACGGAAATTAACAACAAAACATCATAACATCAAAAACCGAAACAGAACAAAAAATTCTGTTTCGGTTTTTTGTGTGATTTGACAATAGCAATTAAAAATGTTATTATGCTAAAAAAGACAGGTCAACGAGGAAATTATTATGACTGATATGTTCACAAAGCTTTATACTCCTTCACAGCAGCCTATGCAGCCGGCATGGGCTTTTTCGCATTGTGTTCATATCAGTAAAAAGTAGATTTATACCATACAAAACTGCTGATGAACACATTGTTCGTCAGCAGTTTTTTTGTTACCCTACCTGAAAGGAGTTATTAAAATGAATACCGTTGAAAAATATTATTCAAAATATGATGAGGATGCAAGGCTCACATCAAAAAGCCATTTGCCCGAATATATTTTAACAATGAAATATATTGAGAAATATCTGACAAAGGGAGCAAGAATTATTGAAATTGGAGCAGGAACAGGCAGATATTCCATCGCACTTGCCGAAAAAGGATACGATGTTACTGCGGTGGAGCTTGTAAATCATAATATTGAGATTATGAAAAGAAAGGCAAAAGGCATAAAAAATATAAGTATTTTTCAGGGAAATGCCTGTGACCTTAATTTCATTGAAAGTGCACAGTACGATATTGTTTTACTTCTCGGTCCTATGTATCATCTTTTTAATAAAGATGAACAGCACAGGGCAATCAGCGAGGCTCTGCGTGTAGCAAAGCAGGGTGCAGTTGTTTTCGCCTCTTATTGTAATAATGAAACCTGTATATACAAGTTTTTCGGAAGCAGGAAAATTTTAAATCAGATTAAAAAAGGCTTTGTAACAGAGGATTTTAGGGCAACGCCGAAAAATGTTTTTCAGGCATATAAAAAGCCGGAAATTGACGAGCTTATGAAAAATTATAATGTGCAAAGACTGCATTTTGTCGGTGTTGATATGCTATCGTATGTTTTTGACAACAGATTTGATAAGCTGAATGACAAAGAATTTAAATTGTATGTTGATTATCTGAGCACCATTTGTGAACGTGAGGATATGGTTGGATTTTCAATTCACATGCTTGATATATTCAGAAAAAACAGGGAGCGAAACAAATGTGTAAGAATAATTTAATTTATATTACAGGCGCACCGAGATGCGGTAAAACAACACTGGCAAACAAGATGTCGCAGGATTTGGGAGCAAGTATATTAAGTCTTGACGCTTTGTCTAAAGCGTTACGCAGTGAATTTAAAGATCTTGAATTGTACAGCGGTAAAACAGTTATACGCCCCGATATAAATAATGATAAATTTTTAGATTTTGTTTGCAGATATATAGAATTATATTTCGGCGATTTTCCTAACAGTACATTAATCGTTGAAGGATGTCATTTTACACCTAATGAATTTAATGAAAGATTTGAGCAGGCAAAAATTATTGCCGTTGGAATAACGTCATCAAGAGAAAAAGCCATTGAGGCGGTAAAAACATCTCAATGGATGGCGAGTATGTCCAAAGAAAAAATTAATCTGTATGTGCAGTTAATATATGAGTATTCCGTTTCTCTTAAAAATAATGCCGTAGAATATGAATATATTGATAGCGATTATCTAAAGGAGTGATTTGAATGATAACAAACAAAAAATTGATAATGGCAGGGGATTTGACTGGGGGCGTGCCAGCGAGGATTACGCCAAGTACAGGGACATATATCCCGAGGAGTTTTATAATATGATAACCGATGGCGGCTGCTGTGTAAAAGGACAGGAGGTGCTTGATTTGGCTACCGGAACCGGTGTTTTGCCGAGAAATTTGGCAAAGCACGGCGCAAAATTTACAGCAGTGGATATATCCGAAAATCAGATTAAATACGCAAAGGAATTAAGCAGGGGAACAGATATTAAATATATTGTATCATCTGCCGAGGATTTGGATTTTTCCGATAATTCCTTTGATGTCATAACCGCCTGTCAGTGCTTTATGTATTTTGATAAAAGTATAATTCTTCCTAAAATTCACAAATGGCTGAAGGACGGCGGACATTTTTTAATTTTGTTTATGGCGTGGCTTCCCTTTGAAAGCGAAATTGCCAAAAAGAGCGAGGATTTAGTGCGCAAATACAACCCTTTGTGGAGCGGAGGAGGAATGAAAAGATACACCCTTAATACACCCGAATGGTCAAAGGAATTGTTTGATGTGTCAAGGGCAGTGACAAAATCGGCTGATATTGAATTTACGAGAGAAAGCTGGAACGGCAGAATGAAGGCGTGCCGTGGTATTGACGCTTCTCTGAGTGCTGAAAAAATTGCCGAATTTGAAAAAGAGCATATTGAATATCTTAATACCGTGCCGGAAAAATTCAATATCCCTCACTATATTACAATGCTGGATTTGAAAAAGAAAAAATGAGCGATTGCAAAAGCTGCGTAAATATGATATTTTAAATACAGTAGAAGTTATAAAATTGAGAGGATAGATTTTTATGGGCGAAAAGGTATTGACTCCTGCCGCCGGGCAGGATAAAAAGTACGTAAAGCCGGGAGAATTTATCGCATATCTTGTGGCGGTATTCTTCTATACAAATATGACAGGTATGGTAGGCAATTACCGTAATGCGTATCTTGTTGACGTGCTGAAAATTACAGACGACCAGGCATCACTTTTTAATGTTTTAACAAGCATCATTCCCTTTGTGCTGAATTTCTTTATAGCAATGTACATTGACGGACGAAATGTAGGCAAAAAAGGAAAGTTCAGACCCCTTGTTCTTCTTGTTGCAATACCTATGGGAATTTTGCTTATGTTGAGCTTCTGGACTCCCAAGGCACTTACCGGCACACTGCTTATGATTTATCTTGTTACGGTGGCGGTTGCCTGGGCGGTTTCCACAAATTTCGGAAATCAGATAAACAGTATGGCAGTTGTTTTAACGCCTAATCTTAAAGAGCGTGACACGGTGATGTCCTTTAGAGGCATTGTGTCCGCCGTAGGTAATTCCGCTCCGCTGGTTATTGTTTTGGTTATTGCACTGTTTATAAAGGATGCGGGCACTCAGTATATTATAAGTGCCGCCCTGTGCGGTGTTGTTGGCATCGTTACAATGCTTTTAGGCATAAAAATGACGAGAGAGCGTATCGCCTACGATAACGAAAAGAAGAATCCGCTTGAGGGCTTTGCCGACGTGGTGAAAAACAAGTACGCCTGGGCGGTTATTGTGTCTGAATTTTTAAAGAGCTTCAGAAATATTGCAACATATATGGGCGTATTTCTGGCGGCGGCGTTGCTTGGAAGCTCAAGCAAATTCCTACTTTTCGGACTTCCCACAGGTATCGGTACAGCGGTGGGTATGCTTGTGATAAACTTCCTGCTTAAAAAGTTTAACTCCAAGGTGCTTTATATTGCCAGCGGTATTTATTCGGTAATTATAAATACGGCGGCATTTGCAGTAGGCTATACATATTTTAAAAACGGCGGAGCCGCTTTGCAGATAATATTTATAGTGTTCCTGTTTTTAATCGGTCTCCAGTTCGGCGCATCAAATCTGCTTCCCAGTATGTTCCAGGCTGATGTGCTTGAGGATATTGAGCTGAAAACAGGCAAACGCCTTGACGCATCACTGCCCTTTGTTATCGGTATCGGTACAATGATAAGCGGTACAATTGCCAGTGCCCTTGCTCCCAAAATCCTGTACGGTCAAAATTCAATATGCGGCTATGTTCAGGGTATGGAGGACGGCACAGGTCAAAGCTTTAAAACAAAGGTATGGATGCTGTTCTTCTACACCATATTCCACGGACTGATGATGTTTTTGGCAGGTGTTCCGTTCTTCTTCTATAAGCTTACCGGCAAAACAAAAGAGGACATCCACAATGCCGTGCTTGAAAAAAGAGCAAAGCTAAATAATGAAAATTAATTGCCCTTGATAAAAAATCGCTTGCAGATAAGCACTGCAAGCGATTTTCTTTATTCAAATATCATATTGTAAATGGCTTTTACGTCCTCGTCTTTAAGCACGGTGGGATTGTTGCCTAAACGGTCCGTGTTCACCTTTGATACAAACTCATCAACAGAAGAATTTGTAATTTTCGGGGTGGATAAATCAAACTCCTTTAACAGTCCGTTTATAATCTCTATGCCCTCTGATGCGTTTTTACCGCCCATTAGCTGAGCTACTTCATCAAAGACCTTCAAAACATACTCTCTGCCTCGGCTGTCGTTTACTTCTTCACTGTGGCTTAGCATATACTCCCACTGCTTTGTAAGTACAAGTGCCACCGAATGACCGTGTGCCGTATCGCAGTTCATAGTAATGTTGTAGCACATTGCGTGGGCGGCTGTGGTGCCTGTAATGTTTATTGCCTTACCGCCGTAAAATGAGGCTTCAAGCATACCCTTGTTTCCCTCAGGCAGATTTCTCATATAACTGTCTTTATGCTCAAAAAACAGCGTGATTGCCCGTTTTGCGTATTCCTTGCTTTCATCGTTTGCCTTAACGTTCCAATAGCTTTCAACTGCGTGGCTTAAAGCGTCAAGACAGGTGCATTTGCGCTGATAATCGGGAACGGTCAGCAGCAGGCTTTCGTCAAATAACACATAATCGGGAATAAAATCAAGGTTGTGAACGCTGAATTTTTCCGTCTCGTTGATATAAAAAACGGAAATTTTTGTGGCCTCTGCACCTGTGCCGGAGGTGGTGGGAATGAAAAGCGCCTTAACCGAGTTGTTTTCCATAGGCTCATCAAGACATTTTGACACGTCGTTTGTGGTCATAAGGCGTATCATTTTTGCACTGTCCATAGGGCTTCCGCCACCTGCGCCTATCATAAAACCACAGTTTTCCTTGCTGAACATCTCGGCGGCGTCAATCATATCGTCAAACCGTGGATTCGGACGTATTCTGTCCCAAACAACTGGGTTAAACTGCTTTAAATATTCAAAAATTTTGCTTTTTTCAAAGCTTTTTGTACAGCAGATAAAGGGCTTTTTCACATTGTTCTGCTTTAAAATTTCGCCTATCTGCCGGTAATCATCTAAAAATATACTCATAATTTATCAATCTGCCTTGTCAAGCCATTCATATTCGGGTACGTAAATTCTTGTTTTGTCCCAGGGGTCGCCCTCAAGGTGACGGATAAGCCATACATAGTACATTTCGTATCCGGGTGCAGTTACCTGCTGATGTGCGTTACCGCCTCTTATGCAAAGGCAGGTGCCGTTTTCGGTTTTGTAGGGTGTGTCGCCCTCAAAGCCTGCGCCAAAGCCTTCGGGACGGTCAAACTGATAATAGTAAACCTCAGGCTGCGGATGGTGATGGGGCGGATAGCTGGACCATTTGCCCGGCTGATTGAATACCTCGCCCATTACCATATTTGAATAGGGAGCGTTGTCAAGGTCAAACATGGTTGATACAATTCTGTGGCCTGTGCCACCCCACTGACCTTTGCCGAATTCCTGATAAAGACAGTTGTCGGGATTGTAGAAAACAGGCTCCCATATCTTTTCGTTATCTGTCATCTGAACAAGCACTTCACTGTCCTCAAGGGCGGTAACAACAGCTCTTGTACCTCTTGAAAAATGAATTGCGTAAGGCTTTTTCTCAAAGGGATTTTTTCTTGCACAGTCCTCGTTAATGCTGTTTCCTACTGTAAAATTAACCTTACCGCTCAAAAGCAAAACAGCGCACTCGTTGTCGGCTTCTTCTATTTCAAGAGCTTCGCCCTTTTTCATTTTCTTAACATAAATATCCATCAGCATATCGGAGTTTACGCCGTTCATCTGACAGAGAATTTTTTTGCCGTTTTCATCATATTCGGGTTTGTATAACATAAGTACCTCTCCTTTATTCCGTTGGTGTAAGATTTTTAAGGCTTATATCCATAATCGGCGCAGAATGTGTCAATGCTCCGCAGGATACAAAGTCAACGCCTATTTCGGCAATTTCTTTAAGTCGCTGCTTTGTTACGTTTCCGCTGCACTCGGTCTGGGCTCTGCCGTTTATCATTTTAACGGCTTTTCTCATAGTGTCATTGTCCATATTGTCAAGCATTATGATGTTTGCCCCTGCGTCCAGTGCCTCCTGCACCTGCTCAAGCGTTTCCGTTTCAATTTCAATTTTACGTACAAAGGGAGCGTAGGCTCTCGCCATTTCAATTGCCTTTGTTACTGAGCCTGCCGCACCGATGTGATTGTCCTTAAGCAGTACGCCGTCGGAAAGATTATAGCGGTGATTTGTGCCGCCGCCTACCTTAACTGCGTGCTTTTCAAAGGGGCGCATATTCGGTGTGGTTTTTCTTGTGTCAAGCAGTACGGTTTTGTAGCCCTTCAGCTCGTCTGCGTATTCACGGGTGATTGTTGCAATACCGCTCATTCTCTGCAAATAGTTAAGACCTGTGCGCTCACCGCTTAAAATAACCTTTATATCTCCGTAAATAACGCCCAGCAAATCGCCCTTGTGAACAAAATCTCCGTCCTTGGCGTAGGCTTCAAAACGGCTTGCTTCATCAAGAATTTTAAAGGTGCGCTCAAACACGTCAAGACCGCAGATTATGCCGTCCTGCTTGCATATCAAATCTGCCTTGCCCTGTTTGTTTTCGGGCATAACGGCGTTTGTGGATACGTCCTCCGAGGTGATATCCTCTTTGAGAGTGTTGATGATATAATCGTCAACATTAATTTTCATTGTCACACCACTTATCATAAAATTCTTTGTCCTTTCGTTTGATTTCGTTCATTATAAGCGACTTAAATTCCTTTTCCCTTACCTCTTTGGCAGGATAGTCATCTAAATCAATATCGGGAATATAATCCTCTTTTTTTGATTTGTCTTTTGCAATATAATCCGCCGCACGCTTTGAAAACACAAGGCTTTCCAGCAGAGAATTTGACGCAAGTCTGTTTCTGCCGTGTACTCCGTTGCAGGCTGTTTCGCCTACGGCGTAAAGATATTTCATACTTGTAAGTCCGTTAATGTCGGTTTTAACTCCGCCCATTAAATAGTGCTGTGCCGGTGTTACGGGAACCTTGTCCTTCGTAATATCATATCCCTCGTCCATACATGCCTCAAATATGTTGGGAAAACGCTTTTTGGCCTCCTCAGATGTCATTGTGGGCAGAGTAATATATACGTGGTCGGTGTTAAATTTCTTCATCTCTTCAACTATGGCATTTGTTACAACGTCCCTGGGCTGAAGCTCGTCGGTAAATCTTTCACCGTTTTCATTGAGAAGAATTGCACCCTCGCCCCTTACGCTTTCGCTGATTAAAAAACGTCTTCCTTTTTTCTTGCTGTAAAGGGTGGTGGGATGAATTTGAATATAATTAATGTTTTGAAGTTCAACGCCGTGCTTTAAGCTGAGTGCAAAGGAGTCGCCGGTGATGTGGGGAAAGTTGGTGGAGTTAAGGAATAATCCGCCGATGCCTCCTGTGGCAAGTATAATGTTTCTTGCTAAAATAGCACCCATTTCGCCGAATTCATCCTCGCACACAATGCCGTAGCATTCGTTGTCCTTTTCAATGAAATCAATCATCGTTGTCTGGGTGACAAAGGTGATATTTTCACGCTTTTTCGCTATGGACAGCAGGGTGGCTGTAATCTCCTTGCCTGTTTCGTCCTTGTGGTGAAGTATTCTGTTTTTCCTGTGAGCGCCCTCTCTTGTGTAATCAAATTCTCCGTCGCCGTCGGTGTCAAATTTTACACCTAAATCAACAAGAGTGCTGATAACATCGGTGGAGGATTCTATCATAACACGCACCGATTCCGGATTGTTTTCATAATGACCGGCTTTCATAGTGTCCTCAAAGAAAGCGTTAAAATCATCAATATTCTTAAGAACGCATACTCCTCCCTGTGCAAGATAGGAATCACATTCCTTTAAATCCTCTTTTGTTATAACAAGTATTTCACGGTCACCGGGCAGACAAAGGGCGGCGAAAAGTCCCGCTACGCCGGAGCCTACAATAACCGTGTCGGTGTTTATATAATTTTCCTTTTTAAGTCTCATTTTTTTGCCGCAGGCAGTATTTCATACCTTTCTCCATAATTAGTTATACTTATTCTACTATATTATTTTTTTTCTCTAAAGTCAATACCATTACTCTATTGACTTTGATTTTTTATATGATAATATAGAAATATAGTTAAATTGAAATAGAGTTAATTTGTATGTGCGGAGAACACACTATGAACGTATATGATTTTGACAATACCATATACGACGGCGAAACTCTGGTTGACTTTATAATGTATTATGTTAAAACCGACCCTCGTATATGGAAATATGTTCCCAAGCTGCTGTACATTGCGTTTAAGGACTGCTTTCATCTATTCACGGTTGACGAGGCTATTAAGGCTTATGCCGGCTTCCTTGAGGGGTATTACGTCAATCTTGATAACATAGAGCAGGACGTGATTAAATTCTGGGATAAAAATGAGAAAAAGATTAAGCCCTGGTACGCCAAGGTACAGCGTGACGATGATATAATCGTTTCCGGTTCAACCGATTTTATCCTTGATGAAATTATGAAGCGTATGGGCGTTAAAAATTATGTAGGCTCCTCTATTGACAAGGAAACAGGTAAGTTTAAACGACTTTGCTTTCTTGAAAATAAGGTTAAAATATTCAACGAGCTTTATCCCGGTGCCCATATAGATAATTTCTATACGGATTCAATGAACGATAAAGCGATGATGGATATTGCCGACAGGGTATTTTTTGTCAGGGGCGACAAAATTGAACAAATAAAGTAATTTTATAAATCATCATTGATGAGAGGGAATATAAAATGGCTGATAATCTTAAGCTTACTTTCATTGCAGATACTCATTATTATTCAAAAAAGCTGGGAGTTACCGGAAGACAGTATGACCTGCGCTCCGGCAGTGACCAGAAATGTCTTGCGGAAACGGGAGCCATAATTGACTCCGCCTTTAAGAAAATTGCCCAAAGCGATACGGATTACGTACTGATTGCCGGAGATGTCAGCAATGACGGCGAAATGGTGTCGCATATAGAGTTTCGTGAGAAGCTCAGAGAACTGCAAAAGCACAAGAAGGTTTATCTTATCACTGCCACTCACGATTGGTGCTGTGACGAAAATCCGCGCCGCTTTGCCGATAATTATGTTTATAATGATGTGGAGGTTATGCCTTCATATCAGCTTTATGACTTTTACCATGATTTCGGACCCTCTGACGCCATTGCTGAATACAGAACTCATTTAGGCACTGTGTCCTACGTTGTACAGTTAAACGATAAGGTGCGTCTGCTTGCCCTTAACGACGACCAAAACGGACGAGGCGGGGCAGGATTTAAGGAGCCTAATTTTAAATGGATTGACGAACAGCTTAAAAAAGCAAAAGAGGACGGCTGTATGATGATTGGAATGGAGCATCACCTGCTTATTCCTCATATTAATCCTATCATCACCGGCGGCGGAACCTGTGTGGGCGACAGGGAAGAGGTGGCTTCACGCCTTGCGGATAACGGTCTCAAATATATGTTTGTAGGTCACAGCCATATTCAGCATACGGATGATTTTGTCACCGCAAAGGGCAATAAAATTACCGAGGTAAACATAGGCTCCCTTGTGGGCTATCCGGCGCCTATTGTCAATGTTACCGTTAACGATGATATGACTCTTACTTATGATGTGGACAGGCTTGAAAGCTTTACCCTTGACGGAGTGGAAATTGACGCTCAGCAGTATCTTTCAAAGCATTGTCTTGATTTGGTTCATAATGTGCTTGAATGTAAAAGCAGGTATGAATTTAAGGAGCGTATGGACGCCCTGGGTGCTCACGGAGAATCCTTGGCAAAGCTGTTTTTTGCAGTGCGTCCGCTTATGACCTTTATAAATGACGACACAGTGGGTCAGGCTTACAATAAGCTGAAAAATCTCGGTCTGTCACGAATGGTTGACAAGGCTTTGATTGACGAATATGAGGATGTTAAAATTACTGAATTTATTGACCGGCTTGTTTTGTCGGCAATGGACGGCTCGGTAAAAGCCTTTGATAAAAAAAGCACTTACTATAAGCTTGTAATGGCAATAGTTTCCATACCAAGCAAGCTGTTTAAATCAAATAACGATATGAAACGGCTTATTTTTGCCGCCGATAATATTTTAACCGGCGGAAAGTATAATAACCAGCATGATACCATATAATATTACCGTTACCCTAAGAAAAAGACTGCCACACGTAAATGCGCAGGCAGTCTTTTTTGTGTGCACAAAAATTTTTTAAAATAATGACGATATTTATACAATTTTAATATTGACAAAACGGTTACTGTGTGTTACTCTTTTGTTACCTTTTAAAACAACAATATTTTGTTGATTTTTGGTAAAAATTGCAAAATACACTATATATTGTGTACAAATACGCTTGGATGTTTGTATTTAGTTGTTTTAGAAAATTACATTTCGTTTAAAATGACTGGCGTATTATTCCTTTTATATTACTAATTTGGTATAATAAATACTGTGTATTGGCATACATATTATTATTTTAGATTTTAATACTACTAATGATATATAGTAAGATACTTAATACCCGGATTATTTAGGGGGAAGAATTTTGGAAAATTTTGTTATTAACGGCGGACACGAGCTGTTCGGCGAAGTAAATATAAGCGGCGCAAAAAATGCTGCCGTGGCTATTATTCCTGCGGCTATTTTGGCTGACGATGTGGTTAGGATAGAGAATATTCCGCAGATTAGCGACGTTCAGCTTATTATTGAGATTCTTGACAGAATGGGCGCAAAAATTAAACTTATTAACAAGGACACCATTGAGATTGATACATCCTGTATCCAGTATCAAAGCGTGCCTTACGAGCTTACCTCTCATTTCAGAGCAAGCTATTATCTTATCGGCGCAATGCTGGGCAGATTTAAAAAGGCAGAGGTTGCAATGCCCGGCGGATGTAATTTCGGTGTGCGTCCCATAGACCAGCATATAAAAGGCTTTGAAATGCTGGGCGCAGACGTTGACGTTATTAACGGTATGGTTTGCACAAAGGCGGAAAAACTTGTGGGTACCTCCATTTATATGGACGTTGTATCTGTGGGCGCAACTATGAATGTAATGCTTGCCGCCGTTCTTGCAAGAGGACTTACGGTTATTGAAAACGCCGCAAAAGAGCCTCATATAGTAGATTTGGCAAACTTTCTTAACTCAATGGGCGCAGATGTACGCGGTGCAGGTACTGATGTTATTAAAATCCGCGGCGTTGAAAAAATGCACGGCTGTACCTATTCAATTATCCCCGACCAGATTGAAGCAGGCACCTATATGGTAGCCGCTGCTGCCTGCGGCGGTGACGTGCTTGTTAAAAATGTTATTCCAAAGCATCTTGAATCAATCAGCGCAAAGCTTGAGGAGGCAGGTGCCGAAATTATTGAATATGACGACGCAGTACGTGTTACACGTTTTAAACCGCTTACAAAATGTAATGTTAAAACCATGCCTCATCCGGGATTTCCTACGGATATGCAGCCTCAGATGGCAGTTTTGCTTGCCATTGCAAAAGGTACAAGCATACTTTCCGAAAGCGTGTGGGATAACCGTTTTCAGTATGTGGGCCAGTTAACCCGTATGGGCGCAAATATTCAGGTTGACGGCAAGGTTGCCGTTATTGAGGGCGTTGAGCATCTCACCGGCGTTAAGGTTAAGGCTACGGATTTGCGTGCCGGTGCCGCAATGATTATTGCAGGTATGGTTGCCGAGGGCACTACAACTGTTGAAAATATCCACTATGTTGACAGAGGATATGAGGATGTGGTTGCAAAATTCGGCTCGTTGGGTGCGGATATTCAGCGTGTTGAAACAGAGGATGTTGTTACTGCTCAGTCAGCAGGTTAAACAATGGTAATAAACAAAAAAGCACTTGTTTTGAGTGCTTTTTTTAATGCAGGTAGTTATATGTCAAAGGTATGTCAGCTTTTTTCCGGCAGCAGCGGAAATTCAATTTACATAGAAAGTAAAAATACAAAAATTCTTGTGGATGCAGGTGTTTCGGCAAAGCGTCTTGAAAATGCTTTGAGCGGACTCTGTGACCCGTCGGATATTAATGCGGTCATTGTTACCCACGAACACTCCGACCATACAAAGGGTCTGCGTGTTTTTGCTTCAAGGTACGGTATTCCCGTTTTCGCACCGGAAAAATGCTTGGAAAAAATGATTTGTGAAAATACGGTTAACGACAAGGTTGAGTGCCATACAGCCGAGCCGGTGCAGATAGGTAATATAGACGTTTCACCTTTTCGCTTGAGCCACGACAGCGTTGATTGCTTCGGGTACAGCTTTGCCCTGCCCGACGGCAGAAAGGTCAGCGTATGCACCGATACGGGCTATGTAACCGCCCAGGCGGAAAAAAGCATTTTAGGCTCCGATTTGGTTTTTCTTGAATCAAATCATGAGGTTACTATGGTTGAAAACGGACCGTATCCCTATCCGTTAAAGCAGCGTATTCTGTCGGACTGCGGTCATCTTTCAAATTCCGCCTGTGCCGAATTTGCCGTACGGCTTGCCCAAAGCGGAACAACCCGTTTTGTTCTTTCACATTTGAGCAAGGAAAACAATTATCCCGAAATTGCGAGACAGACCACCCTTTCCGCTTTAAACGGAATTGATTTAAAGGAGGGCGCAGATTTCAGACTGTACGTTTCTCCTGCCGAGAATAAAGAAAGACCTATTGTTTTATGATGAAAATTACAATTATCGCCGTGGGAAAGCTTAAAGAAAAGTTTTTAAAGGACGGCTGTGCCGAATATATAAAACGCATATCGCCTTATGCGAGGGTTAATATTGTTGAAATTCCTGAGGAAAGATGCTCCGATAATCCCACGCCCGGAGAAATCGCAAAGGTTATTGACAAGGAGGGTCAGCGTATCGCCGACAAAATTCCAAAATCCTCGGCGGTTTTTGCCCTTTGTATTGAGGGAACACAGCTTAGCAGTGAGGATTTTGCGCAAAAAATTCAAAGC
>JBJEPO010000199.1:0-5493 GCA_051881275.1 Eubacterium sp.
AATCTTACAACGGTAAAATTTGAAGACGGCTCCAAGCTTAAATCATTAGGTGATTATGTATTTACATGTGCTAATAATCTTACTGAAATTGAATTGCCCTACGGACTTGAAAAAATCGGAGCGGATTGCTTTTCCTGTACTGCTATTACTAAAATTGAAATTCCCGATACAGTTTATGAAATCGGCGAATATGCTTTTGACTGCACGGCGGCTGAAAGCATTAAGCTTCCGTCATATAATGGCCCCGAAGAAATTAATATCAGTGAACATGCTTTTTCCGGAAACTGCGAATTGAAAAGCATTGACTTTGGCACAACAATTAAGGAAATACCGGATTATGCTTTTTCCGAGTGTATGTGTGACACCGAAGTTAATTTGGTAATACCCGACAATGTTGAAGCCATAGGAAACGAGGCGTTTAGCGGCTGTGTTGAATTAGCCTCCGTAACCTTTGGCGACAATGTAAAATCAATAGGTGTAAGAGCATTTGAAAGCTGCGGATTAAAAGGAAGCCTTGTTCTTCCACAGTCTATTACAAAGATAGATAATTATGCTTTCAGATACGATTACTATACAGAAATTGAAATACCCGATAACGACAGGGATATTTCTATCGGCAAATACGCCTTTGCAGATAATAATTTTACTGACGTGGTTTTGCCTGCGTCTGTAAAGTCTGTTGGCGGTCACGCCTTTGACTGTGATACCCTAACAAGCATTAAGTTTGAAACAAAAACCGTTGACGGCGTTGAGGTTGGCTTAACTGAATTAGGTGATTCGGTTTTTGAAAATTGTCAATTCATCTCAATTGAGCTTCCGTCAACACTTGAAACCATTGGCACAAACTGCTTTAGAAATATGGATAATCTTACCGAAATTGATTTGTCTAATACTAATGTGACAACAATCGGTAATTATGCTTTCTATGACTGCGATGTGCTTGCTTCGGTTAATCTTCCGGACACGTTAAAAGAAATCGGCACCGGTTCATTCTATTTCTGCGAAAAATTAACTACAATGCCCTTGCCTGAGGGCCTTGAAAAAATCGGTGCAACTGCTTTTAGATATTGTAAGTCTTATGACACAGATTTTCCCGACAGTCTTTATTATGTAGGCAATACTGCTTTTGAAAGCGCAGGACTTACAAGTGTAAACTTCAACACAAAGCGTGAGGATGTGTATATCGGCCCCTACGCCTTTGACGGATGCAACAAGCTTTCCCATGTGGGTCTGCCCGAAAATATTACCTGCATTAATCAATCGTCATTTAGACAAACAGGTTTGCTGACAGTGGTCATTCCCGAAAAGGTAACAACCATTGATTCGGAAGCCTTTCGCTTATGCACTAAGCTCACCTCTGTTAAATTTTTAAGTCAGGAAAATTTAACAACAATTAACGACTGGGCTTTTGAAAACGCCGGTGCTTTACAGTCTATTGCCTTGCCTGAATCATTAACTAAAATCGGCGATTACGCATTTTCTTCCGCAAGTAAAAATATTGATACGCTGATTATACCTAAAAATGTAACGTACATTGGTGCAAAGGCGTTTAACGGAAACAGTCTCGGCAGGGTATATGTGCTTAATCCCGATTTAGTTCTGCCCTCCGATATGATACAAAATTACACTGCGGAAAATGTTACAATTATCGGCTATGCAGGCTCAACGGCTGAAACCTATGCTGTTTCAAAGAACTTTGCATTTGAAACATTAGGAGATATTCCCGACAGTGAAGAAGGCATTTATGATACTCAGGGTCAGTGGGCTAACGGTACCTGGTACATAAAAATCAGCAACGGTTATATGTGTCTTTGTATTAACGGTATAGGCACTCTTGAGGATGATTTTTGGATTGATGATGAGCATCACTACACAGCCGAGGAATTAATAAATAACTTTAAAGTAAACGGCTTAGTTATCGGCGAGGGTATTACCTGCGTGCCCTATGAATTTTTCTACTACAATAAGCTTCAGGAAAGCTCAACGGCTGCGGGCGGTTATGCAAGAACATATACCAATTCACCGATTAATTTCCTTGTGCTTCCCACAACCCTTGAAACCATCGGTGCAAGAGCATTTTGCGGTCTCAATATTTCCTCGGTAACAATTCCTTCAAGCGTTCAGGTTATCGGCGACTGGGCTTTTGCAAATACCAATCTTTCAAGCGGTATCAGAATTAACGGTGAAACCAAAATTAACAGCTATGCCTTCGCATATACAAATATTGATAATGCCGTAGTTATTAACGGCGGTGCGCAGATAGGCGATTATGCCTTTGCATACAGTACAAATCTCGGCAAAAACAACGCCATAACATTAAATGCAGTGGGCACTATCGGCAAATATGCATTTTTGGGAACAAGCCTTGCTAAAGGTATTACAATAAGCGAGGGTGTTACAGAGATTGGTGAAGGTGCCTTTGACGGTACATTACTTACAAAGGTTGAAATACCCTCATCTGTAACACGCATAGGCAAAAAGGCTTTTGCAAACTGTGCTAATCTTACCTCTGTTACCATTCCGTCCGAAACAACTTCAATTTACTACGATAAAAACACTGTTTCCGACAGCGCAATCGGATTTAACGACAACGGCAAAATGACAAATGTCAATCTTGTAATTTACGGCGAAATCGGTACTGCAGCAGAGGAATATGCTAATATTTTAGGCTTTATGTTTAATGCAGGCTCAGCAAGTGCATTAGATAAAACAGGCTATTTTCACAACGAAACCACAGATACCGACAATACTTGGGTTTATTATACCGACAGAAAAGCTCTGTATATTAACGGTGCATACTCCTCGCTTCACGGTACATATTTCTATTATGACAACGGTGAACAGGTTGAAAAAGGCGATTTGGACGTTGAAACTCTCATTATCGGCGCAGGCTTCACCGAGGTTGTAGGTAAGCTTAATACAAGTATTTTTGAGGTGTTTAATCCAAAGCATATTACGATTGCCGGTACTGTTACAAAATTAGGGCCTAAAGCCTTTACTAACTGTACCAATCTTAAATCAATAACCATTCCAAGCTCAGTTACTACCATTGAACAGGGTGCGTTCACCAACTGTACATCTCTTCAGTCGGTAACCTTCGGCACCGGCGTAAAAACCATTGCGCCCGGTATGTTTAAAAACTGCTCGCAGTTAAAATTTGTTGATTTGGGCGGTGTTGAAGTAATTTCGGAATACGCTTTCCAAAACTGTGTAAATCTTCAGCAGATTATCATTCCCGACAGTGTAAAAACAATTCGTTTAAAGGCATTCTTCAAATGTGCAAGCGTTCAGAGCGTTACATTGGGCAAGGGTCTTGAAACAGTGGGCAACTATGCCTTCGGCAATCTTCCTCTTTGCGAGAGAATTACAATTAATTCCGACTTTGAAAACGCTTACAGCGCAGGCTCTGTTGCCAATAAGAATATTTTTTACAGGTCCGGTATCAGCACAACAGGTATGGAGGTAATTTTCGGAGAAGACGTGACTGTTGCCAATATGGCGTCCTTCAGCGGTGAAAATGTTACAAAAATTACTTTCGGTAAAAATGTGGAAGGCTTTAAGGGTATTGTTTCTCTGCCTGAGCTTAAAACCATCAGCGTAAGTGAAAGCAATCCTAATTTCTATTCCTATGATAATTGCCTTTACAGTGCGGATAATGTGCTAATGCTTGTTCCTACAAAGCAACAGCTGGTTACCATTAAAAATACAACCACATCAATCGGTGATAGTGCATTTGCAATTTCAACAGTACAAAGCATTACCATTCCTGATTCTGTTACATCAATAGGCACTAAGGCGTTTTACAACTGTGAAAACCTTAAAAAGCTTTATATTCCCGAAACCGTAACATCTATCGGCGACTCGGCGTTTGAAAACTGCTATAAGCTTCGTATTCTTGATATACCCACACCGGTAGAGTCAATCGGTAAAAAAGCCTTTAAAAACTGTATAAACCTTTCAAGCGTAATTCTTCCCGACTCACTTAAAATTATCGGCGACGACGCCTTTAACAGCTGTGACTCACTTAAAGGCATAGTTATTCCCGAAAATGTTGAAAGCATCGGAATAGGCGCATTTGCTTACTGCGACAGTCTTGAGGAAATTTATGTTTGGAGTGCATCGGTGGGATATAACCTTTTCCTTAAAACACCGAATGTTAATGTTTATACAATGGTCGGCAGTGACATTTACGCTTACGCAAGAGCAAATAAAATTCCTTATACCGCATATACAGACGAAGATGCGTTTTACGATATATGTGCAATGAAGCTTGATATTTACGCAGGTTATGTGGGACTTTGCGCAGACGGTCACGGCGCAATTCAGTATCTTACCGTTTATGATGCAGACTGCGAGAACGACGGCTATATTATCGGCGTATGCGAATTTTGCAGTGAAATTCTTGAAGAACAGCATATTGACGCATGCGGTCATGATTACACGCTTACAGCCCAGGTTGATCCTACTGCAAGCACAAAGGGAGTTAAGGCATATACCTGTACAAACTGCGGTAAATCCTACTGTGAATACACCGCTCCGACAAGCAGTGATTACGTTGTGGGAACGTATAATGTTTCCGGCTCTGTTGTAATTGCCGAAACAAAAGAGGCTAAAAACGGCAGAAATTCTCTTGCCGGCGTAAATGTTGTGATTGACGGTAATACCGTAGCAACCACTGATGATGAGGGTAATTTCAGCTTTGATATTGAAACAGGCGCATACGAGGCAACGCTTCATTACACCTTTGGCTTTGACCGCAAGATTTATATTGTTGTTGAGGACAGCGATGTAAAATGCGAAAATATTGCGATTATCGGATGCGACTTTAATAAAGACGGCGCAGTTGACGATAAGGATTACGAATTGTTCAGAATTGTTATCAGTGCGTCAAAGGACGACCCGTCATATCTGAGCTATGTTGATATGAACAACGACGGATATATAAACGTAAAGGATATGGCGATTATTAAAGCCTGTATGGGCATTGACAGCGACAGTTATATTTACGAGCAGATAACTGTGAAAAAGTGATTAGCATAGGGTATCTCCCGTTAATATCCCGTGTTAATATTAGCAATTAACCAAAAAAGAAAGAGCCGAACATCTCGGCTCTTTCGCTTTTTTGCTTAAAGCTATTTTATTTTCGGACTGACTGTTATTACATTTATTTCCGGATGATTAAATAATCTAAAAGGAAATTCAGCATTGCCAAGTCCTCTGCTGACAATCAGCATAGGTCTTTCGCCGAAGCTTCCTCTTGCATATTTAGGAAAAACTCCCTGACCCGGTGAAAATACAGGCCCTACTATCGGCAGTATAAACTGTCCTCCGTGGGCGTGACCGGAAAGCTGTAAATCAAAATCGTACTGCTTATAGTATAGCTCATTGATTTTTTCAAAATTTTCGGGGAAGTGGGACAGTACGATTTTAAAGCCCTGTGCCTGACTTAATTTATCAAAATATCCGCTCATATCTCGGTATTCAAAGGTGCCG
>JBJEPO010000200.1:0-5452 GCA_051881275.1 Eubacterium sp.
GACGAATATCTCAATTTGTGATATAATCAAGCTGTAAAGTAAATAAATTTTTATTTTGAAGGGTGTGGGTTATTTTGAAAATAAGTAAAAATGTATAAGCGTTTTTCTGTCTTTGGTAATGCTTATATCGGTAACTGTGCCGATAGATTTGTCCGTATCGGCAGAGGATACATCAAGCGGCACAGGCAACGATATTTCTTCAAATTATATTGACGGTTATATAGCCATAAAGGATAAATATGATTTTGCCGATATTGCTGAAAATCCATCAGGGAAATATTATTTAGCCGATGATATTGTGTTTGCTGAGGAAGACTTTGTATATGGCGAAGATTTTTATGGATTTGAAGCATTAGATACTTTTTCCGGAGTGTTTGACGGCTGCGGTCATTCAATCAACGGTATTGAAAGTGATTGTGCAATAGCAGTAAAAAATACAGGTGTTATTAAAAATCTTTCAATAAATAATTCCGAGTTCACATCCGGCGCTGTTTGTGAGCAAAATGACGGAACCATAGAGAATTGTACACTTGAATCAAGCATTGCTGACGGTATAGTGTATAAAAATTACGGTAAAATCAGCTACTGTATTTCCACAGACAACGATTGCGGTATATGCTATAACAATTTCAGCAATGGCGTAATTACACATTGCATAAACAATTCTGATTTGTCTAATGTCAGCGGAATTGTCGGCGACGCTAATCACGGAGAAATATCATACTGCATTAATAACGGCGATATCACTTCTTCAGGCGGCGATTTAGGCGGAATTTGCAGCAGATGTACGTCATCGTATTTTGCTGATGATAAAGCCATTGTGAAAAATTGTATAAACAACGGAGATATCTATGCAAGAAGGGCCGGCGGTATATGCCAGTGTTTATATTACGGTAAAATTGTTAATTGCCTCAACACAGGTGACGTTTATGCCACAAACAGTATCGGCGGCGGAGTAATATACGGACCCACAAAGTTTTCATCGGGTATTGCTGAAATTCACAGCGGTAAGCAAGTTATTTGCTGTATGAATACCGGCTCGGTAAATTCGGGCAGCGGTGCGGCTGTTGCTTTAATCATTGACGGAGAAACCGGAAGCATTATTGACAGCTATTATTTAGAGGGAGTAGGTAAAGACAATTACTGTGAAATTGCTTACGGACAGTAAGGTGCAAAGCCTGTTGCTTTGGAGGATATAAATAAAGAAAGCTCATATCCTAAATTTAATTTTAATAATGACTGGTGTGTAACGGAAAACGGTCTTTCACTCCAATTTACCGACAAAAAGCAAATTGCAACGTTGATTTATCAGATGCCGTCAAAGACTTATTATAAAATCGGCGAAGAGCTTGACGTTTCCGATATGCTCGTTATGACCTGCGACAATTACGGCGATTGGCGTATTACCGACGATTTTACCGTAAGCGGATTTACCGGTGCTTTAGGTAAAAATACCGTAACGATTACAGCCGGTGACTGCTCTGCAAGCTTTAACGTCTATGTTCAGGATTATATTACTAATTCAAAAATTACCTTAAACGCTACAAAATTTACTGCCACAGGTAAAGCCATAAAGCCGACAGTTAAGGTTATAAGCAAAGACGGCAGAGTGCTTAAGGTTAATACCGATTATACCCTTTCTTATTCATCAAATACTTATCCCGGCACAGGCTATGTAACAATAACAGGCAAGGGAATGTATATAGGAAGTGTGAAAAAATCTTTCATCATAATTCCCGCACAGGTAAAAAGCCTTAAAGTGTCAACACGCAAAACCACAAGCCTTAAGCTGTCCTGGACAAAGCAAAGCGGTGTAACAGGCTATGAGGTTCAAAAATACGATTCCTCAAAAAAGGCTTGGAAAACATACAAAACCATAACATCAAATACAAATTCCGTAACCGTATCAAAGCTTACACCCTCAACAGTGTATAAATTCCGTGTTCGTTCCTACAAAACCATAAGCGGTAAAAAATATTACGGCTCGTACAGTTCAACATTGACAACACCTACAACACCCTCAACGGTTAAGGTCAAATCGTCAATTACATATCAGCATCATTCAAGCAGTAAATTTTCAATGAGTTGGTCAAAGTGCAGTAATGTAACCGGCTATCAAATTCAGGGATACGTATATGATTACAATAGTGATAAAAATGTATGGACTAATTTAGTGTATGTAAAAGGTGCAAGTAAAACCTCTTATAAATCAAAATGGGCTGTGCATAAAAATTTTGACGGAATACAAAAACTACGTATTCGTGCATATAAGGAAGTAAACGGCAAAAAGTATTACGGCGCCTGGACAACACCTAAAACAAAGCATAAATAATATCGCTTATATATTAATTCGCATGCGCATATATATTACCGATTAGATTATCGGGGGCGTTGGTATGCGTGTTGTGCCATATAACAGAAATAAAGCGGTTGAATATGCAGCAAAGTGGTACAACGGCAGAAACAGCGTATATTTCAATTTTGACGGCTTGGGAGGGGATTGCACAAACTTCGCCTCCCAATGCCTTTATGCCGGCGCAGGAGTTATGAATTATCAAAAAGACACCGGTTGGTACTATAATTCGCCCCGTGACAGAGCGGCGGCGTGGTCGGGCGTTGAATACCTGCGTAAATTCCTGTTGAATAATAATTCGGCAGGTCCCGTTGGTATGCCATCATCTGTGTATAATCTTGATATAGGCGACTTGATTTTTCTCAACAACTCGGCAGGGTATTACCATACCCTTGTGGTAACGGGATTTTCCGGCGGTGTTCCCCTTGTTGCCGCCCATACCGATGACTCTTATATGCGAAGCCTGCACACCTACTATTTTCATTCCGCCTTGGGTGTGCACATCAAAGAGGTAAATAGATATTAAATAATAATAAATTTTTTTCGGAACGGCATTTTTGCCGTTCTGTTTTTTGTATTACTATATATAGTATAGTGAGTGAAAGCTCACACCAAATATGCCTTTAAAAGCCTTTGTGCAAAATTAACAAACTTTGAAAATTAATTTTGTTAATTCGTACGAAAATTTTTTTGTAAAAAAATTATAAAAAAACGCTTGACAACACACCTCTTATATAATATAATAAGCGAGCGTGTGAATTGGGATTATTATAATAATATATAATAATGCACTTAGGTCACACAACCAGATATGCGATGATGCCGGAGGTTGCGTCTTAACCCTGACGGGAATTTCGGCGGAGTATGTCCGAGTTTTAAACCGGGCGAAATTAATTCCGAGATGTACTGCGGCGGATGACTTGCGAACGTTCGCTGTGCCGTGTGCAATACTGTGCCCGAATGAATATTCATTCGGCTTATTTAAAAGAGCAGAAAGAAACACACGGCCACGTGGTTAAATTTCGGAAACTCGCACCACAAAATTTTCATGGAGGAAAATCAAATGGCAGCAAGTAAAGTTAAAATCAGAATTCGTCTCAAGGGCTATGATCACAACCTCGTTGATCAGGCGGCGGAAAAGATTGTTGAAACAGCAAAGAGAACAGGCGCACAGGTAAGCGGTCCTATTCCTCTTCCTACCGAGAAGGAAGTTGTAACAATCCTTCGTGCTGTTCATAAGTACAAGGACAGCCGTGAGCAATTCGAACAGAGAACACACAAAAGACTCATTGACATTCTCAGACCTTCAAACAAAACTGTTGAAGCACTGACAAGTCTTGAGCTCCCGGCAGGCGTTGATATTGAGATTAAGCTCTAATCTCTCAAAGCGCAGCTGAGGTCAAGTTGGGTGCAAACCCCAACCAATAACCAAAGGAGGAAATAAAAATGAAGAAAGGTCTTATCGGTAAGAAAATCGGCATGACCCAGATTTTTGACGAAGCAGGAAATGCTGTTCCTGTTACAGTAGTTGAAGCTGGTCCGTGCGTAGTTACCCAGAAGAAGACAACAGAGAACGACGGCTACGAAGCAATCCAGGTTGGTTTCGGCGATGTTAAGGTTAACAGAGTCAACAAGCCAATGAAGGGTCACTTTGACAAGGCAGACGTTGCTCCGAAGAAAACACTTAAGGAATTCCGTCTTGAGGATATTTCCGAAATCAATGTAGGCGACATTCTTAAGGCTGACACATTTGCAGCAGGCGATGTTGTAGATGTAAAAGGAACAAGCAAGGGTCACGGAACTGCCGGCGCAATCAAACGCTGGAATTTCTCAAGACTGCGTATGACTCACGGTACAGGTCCTAACCACCGTCACGCAGGTTCATTGGGCGCTTGCTCAAGCCCTTCAAGAGTATTCAAGGGCAAGAAGATGGCCGGTCACTACGGCCACGAAACAGTTACGGTTCAGAATCTTAAGGTTGTTAAGGTTGACGCTGAAAACAATCTTATCGCTATCAAAGGCGCTGTTCCCGGACCTAAGGGTGGAATCGTAGTAATCGCAGACGCAGTTAAGGCTTAAGGAAAGGAGAGATAAGAATGGCACAGGTTCAGGTTTATAACCAGGAAGGAAGAAAAACTTCAAAATTAGAACTTGCAGATTCAGTATTCGGCATTGAGCCAAATGCTAATGCAATGCATCTTGCAGTAGTTAGCTATCTTGCTAATCAGCGCCAGGGCACACAGTCAACTCTCACTCGTTCCGAAGTAAGCGGCGGCGGTGCAAAGCCTTGGAGACAGAAGGGTACAGGCCGTGCCCGTCAGGGTTCAATCAGAAGCCCACAGTGGACACACGGCGGTATCGCACTCGGTCCAAAGCCGAGAACCTACAAGGTTAACCTTAACAAAAAGGTTAAAAGACTTGCTATGAAGTCAGCTCTTTCAAGCAAGGTTGCAAGCGAAGAGATGATGGTAGTAAACAAGGTTGAGCTTGAGAGCATCAAAACAAAGGCTATGGTTGAAATGCTTACAAAGCTTAAGGCAGCTAAGAAGTCACTTATCGTTACTTCAGAGGTTGACGAAAAGATTTACAAGAGTGCCCGTAACATTGAGGGCGTAAAGGTTGTTACAGTAAACACTCTTTGTGTTTATGACATTCTCAACTGTGATTCCTTTATCGTTCTTAAGGATGCGGCAAAGAAGATTGAGGAGGTATATGCATAATGAAAACTGCTCAGGATATCATTCTCAAGCCTGTAATCACTGAGGAATCAATGACAGGTATTATGATGAGAAAATATACCTTCAAGGTTGCAAAGGACGCAAACAAAATTGAAATCGCTAAGGCTGTTGAAGAGGTTTTCCCCGGCACAAAGGTTGCTAAGGTAAACACAATGAACGTAAGAGGCCGTAAGCGTCGTCAGGGCTACAACGTAGGCTATACTCCTTCTTGGAAAAAGGCTGTTGTAACTCTTACAGAGGATTCAAAGGATATTGAATTCTTTAACGATATGATGTAATCACCCTATATAATATATACCTATTATATAGATACAAAAATTTCGGATGATGAGGTATGAAAGGAGCCATCCTTTCGCAAAGT
>JBJEPO010000201.1:0-5443 GCA_051881275.1 Eubacterium sp.
CACCGCCTGAGTTACAAGCTCGTTAAGATTAAGATTTACGGGATTGAGCTTTACTGCAGCGCTGGTAGCCTTTGAGGCCTCAATCAAATCATCAACAAGCTTTTTCAGTCTGTCGCTTTTATCGGTAAGGACTGAAATATACTCTTTAGCCTCTTGGTCCTCAATATCACATTTTGAAAGCAAGTCAACATAGTTGATAATTGAAGTCAGCGGAGTTTTTAAATCGTGTGAAACATTAGTAATAAGCTCCGTTTTCATACGCTCATCACGAATTGCCTTTTGCACGGCGTTGTCAAGCTCCTGCTTTGTGTAGCTAAGAGCCAAGGTAAGAGTTTTAAGGCTTTGAGGCAGTTTATTAAATTCTACCTGCGGTGCTTTTCTGCTGTCTGCGGCGGAAATTATTTTGTCAAGCTGAATAATATAACGCACCGCAAACACTGCGCACACCGCATCAAGTGCAAGCATAAGAAGCAGGAAGAATAAGCCGAGTACAAAAACCTCCATTCCGAAGAACATAAAAACTCCAACTGCAAGAGCGACATTAATTACTGCATAACCGATTATAAGGAACAAAAGGCGTTTTTTGAAATTAACCGGTGAATATTGCAAAAGCAGCTTTAATTTTACTGAAAATTTATATAGCAATGTATTTTTAAACAGGTTGTTATGGGTTTTAATCTGTCGGCATTGGGAGGTGAAAAATTCAAGAAATACAAGATACAATCCGGCTGCGAGAGCACTCATAGCAATTTTGACAATGCCCGACGGATAAAATCCCACATCTCTGTAATGTCCGTCGCCGAATTCAAGATATTCAATATGCTCATCTATAAGATATACGCCAAGGCAAATCAATCCGAACGTACAGCCTGCAAACAGAATAAAATGCAGGAAATTTGGGATTTTATCTATTCTTGCGGTTTTAACCTCTCCGTCGGAGGTATGACCTGCCGCACTGCAGGACAAAACAAACAAAATCAAAAGCAGTACAAGCATAACCGCCTCAAAAGCCATCATATTTTTAAAGCTGTAATCGGGTAACGCTTTCTCATAATCACCGTAAAGCTCTGAGTAACGGTCTCCTCCGGCAAAGCTATTGTTAATTCTTACATAAACGCTTGCGCCGTCAACAAGATTAATAAAATCACCATAGGTTGAATAAGCGTCGGTTAAATACGTACTGCCGTCAATAATATTATTAATATTTGAAAAATACGTATAATTGCCGGATTTATATTCTGCTGAATTTTTGTTAAATCCCTTTTTGAATTTTGAAACGTCCTTCTTGTCAATATTAGTAACAATATTTCCGTATTCATCCTCGGCGTAATACTGCAAAACAGTAAACTCCTCTTTTCCAAGCGTGTTTTCAGTCTTGGAATAGTGTATGTTATAGCTAATATCATTTTTATAAGTACGCTCAATTTCAGCTTTTGCATCGCTGTCGGAAATATCAAAGCCTATGTAAAAATCAACAGTTATTGCGTCACCGTAAATGCTGAAATGCTCGTTGTATTCAAGCTCCATTTCATCCGTTTCTATAATATTATACTTTTCATAATCGGCATAGTAATCACCGCTGTCGGAATTAGGATGCTCTTTTACAAAGGCCTTTGCTTTTTTGTAATTTTCAAATGCCGTACTGCAAATGGAATCTTTTTTGCTTTCCACGGTTTTATCATAGGTATATTTGTTTATATCGGCAACAAGAGTGTCAACGTCATTTGAGAATATAGACTTAAATTTATCCATATCGTAGATAGTCTGTTTATAATTAAAAGCAGATTCGCCGAAAACAGATAAAAATGACGCTATGCTGACGCCGTTAACGGCAATGCCGATACAAAGTGCAAGTGATAAAACCACATAAATTAATTTGCTTACATTGGAATTTTTAAATTTTGTTGATTTTGTATCCAAGACCATACACCACCTTTAAATACTTTGGGTCCTTGGGGTTTATTTCTATTTTTTCACGGATATTTCGGATATGTACAGTGACGGTTTTTTCCGTACCGAAGGAGGGCTCGTTCCAAACCGCCTCATAAATTTGTGATGATGTGAGAACCACATTCATATTATCCATTAAATATTCAAGAATCCTGTATTCCCTGGCGGTAAGGTGCACCTCTTCACCGTCAACGGTAACAAGCTTTGAATGCTTGTCAAGTACAAGACCGCCTGTTACGAGCACTCCCTGCTTTTGCTCCATTGAGCCAAGGGTTGCGTAGCGGCGAATCTGACTTTTAACTCTTGCAATCAGTTCAAGAGGGTTAAAGGGCTTCGTAACATAATCATCTGCGCCGAAGCTGAGTCCCGTAATTTTATCGGTATCCTCGCTTTTTGCGGAAAGCAGAATTATGGGGCAGTTATAATTCTCACGAACCTTAAGAGTTGTGCTCAGTCCGTCAAGCTCAGGCATCATTATATCAAGAACGATGCAATGAAGCTCGTTATTTGAAATTATATCAAGCACCTGTTTTCCGTTAACTGCCGTAAGGACATTATAGCCCTCCTGTGTAAGATAAATTCTGATTGAATTAAGTATAGCTTCGTCATCATCACAAACTAATACATTATACATAGCAATTCCTCCGTCATACACATTAAACTATATTCATTCCAAAAACTAAGCAAGGAAAAGTAAAGATTTAATAAAGGTTCGGATTATTACCGTTACCTTAGTTATATAATACCATATAGTATATACAATGACAACAAAACAAAAATTACCGCAGAAAATCTGCGGTAACCGTTACCCTAATCATATTTATAAACCGAAGCTTACTGTAAGAGCCTGATTTACCTTTGACATATCGTTATTGTCAAGAGCGCCCATACGTTCCTTCAGCCTGCGCTTATCAAGAGTCCTCACCTGCTCAAGAAGAACAATACTGTCCTTGGCAAGACCGCAGCTTCTTGCATCCACCTCTATATGAGTAGGCAGACTGTTTTTATCCTGTCTGCTTGTAATGGCGGCGGCAATTACCGTTGGGGAAAATTTATTGCCCACATCATTTTGAACAATAAGTACAGGTCTTACTCCTCCCTGCTCGCTTCCGATAACAGGGCTTAAGTCGGCATAATAAATATCGCCTCTGTGAACATTCATTTAATCACCTTTTTGTTTATTATTTCTATTATAATTTTTACCAAATCCTTAGAAAAATAAACATCCGATATTATTATATTCACAAAAAAATATTTTGCTTTTTGACGATTGATATTACAAAGCCGTTGTGATATAATGAAAAAAACGAGAAAAGGAGAATATTACTATGATTTGTCCGAGATGCGGTTACAATGCACCGGAGGGTTCATTTGCCTGCCCTGCCTGCGGCACAAGACTTATTGCCAATCCTCAGGGTGCACCTAATTATCAGAATTACAACCAATACAACAGTCAAAACCCCGTTGCATTTAACGAAATGAAAAAGGTTAAGAACTGGGGCGATGCGGCTTTCGTTTTGAGCATACTTGCTCTTATTCTTACAGTTAGCCACGGCGTCAGCCTGCTTGGTCTTATTTTCGGTATTATTGCCTGGGTAAAGGGTGCAAAGGCTTATAAAATGACTGATGACTCAAAATACAAGGCGGCTAAGATTATGGGCATAATCAGCACGGTTATTGCCACCGTATGCATAGTTGCCGCTATTATAATATTGATACTCGGCGTTACCATCGGTGTTGGAATTTTCAGCAGTATATTTGATGATGTAATGAATGAGTTTATGTACTTCTAAATAAAACGCAAATAAGCGTCCTCACTGTGAGGACGCTTATTTTTTTAATCCTTTTGAAGAAGTATTCTGTCGTTGTCAAAATCCTTATTTTCATGTTTTTTATAAAGGCTTAACAAATCGGCAACGGACATACCACGACGTGTTTTTTCATCAAGGTCAATGATAATTTCACCGCTGTCCATCATAATAGTACGGTTACCTGTAACAAGAGCCTGCGACATATTATGGGTAATCATAAGAGTTGTAATTTTATTTTCGCTTACAATCTTGTTTGTAATAGCCATAACCTTATCGGCTGTTACAGGGTCAAGGGCGGCGGTATGCTCGTCAAGGAGCAGTAATTTAGGCGTTACTATTGTACACATAAGAAGTGTTACAACCTGACGCTGACCGCCTGAGAGCAAGCCTATCTTGGTTTTCATACGGTCCTCAAGTCCCATATCAAAATCAGCAAGCTTTTCTCTGAAAAATTTTGCCTTTTTCTTTGATACACCCAGTGATAAATAAGACGAACCGGCACGGGAATACGCAAGAGCAAGATTTTCCTCAATAGTCATATTGGGAGCGGTGCCCTTCATCGGGTCCTGAAAAACTCTGCCGATATGCCTTGCTCTTTTATGCTCGGGCATAAAGGAAATATCCATATCATCAAGCATAATACTTCCGCAGTCCTGAAGATAAGTACCGCAGAGAATATTGAAAAGCGTTGATTTACCTGCGCCGTTTGAGCCGACAATTGTAACAAATTCGCCGTTGTCAAGATGGAGATTTACATTTTGCAGTGCAATATGTTCATTAACCGTGCCTTTGGCGAAGGTTTTTGAAACGCCTTTAACATCAAGCATTTTTCTTCGCCTCCTTCTTTACCCTGTTGTTCTCCACGGCGTCCTTAATTGCCGGGATAACAAAGGTAAGGGTTACGATAATAGCACAGGCAAGCTTCATAAGATTTTCACTGTTCTTGCCGAAAAGCGAAACATCAATAACAAATGCAACGATGATTTTATAAATTACACTGCCCACAACCGCACTGATAAGTCCGAGGGTAACGCTTCTCTTTCCGAAAATTGCCTCGCCGATGATTACGGCGGCAAGACCGTAAATAAGAGTACCGTTGGAAAAGCTTTGGTCGGATAAGCCGAGATAGTGTGAAATCAACGCACCGGAAAGTGCGATAAGTCCGTTTGCAAGAGCCAGACCGAAAACCAGTGAGAAATTTACATTAACAGATGAGGCACGTACCATATCGGAATTATCCCCTGTTGCACGAATGCACAGTCCGATATGTGTTTTAAAGAAAACAATTATTAAAGCCAGCACTATAACGCAAATAATTGCAGACACAACAAGGCCCACAATTTTTTTATTAACGCCGGTAATACCGAGAGCGTTAAACAGCCTTGTAAACACACTGTTTTGGTTAAAATTAAGGTTTGACGAGCCTCTCACCATAAGATTGACGGAATACAGACCGCTCATAGTGATAATTCCTGCAAGGACGGGATGAACCTTAAGCCTTGTCTGAATAAGTCCCGTAATAACGCCTGCAAGAACACCTGCAACAAATGCGGCAACAAAGCTTAAAAATGAAAATCCCTGCGCTGCAACCACAGCCGCAATGGCAGAGCCGAAGCCGAAGGAGCCTTCTGTGGTAAGGTCGGGAATATTTAAAATTCTAAGTGAAATGTAAATGCCGATAG
>JBJEPO010000202.1:0-5438 GCA_051881275.1 Eubacterium sp.
AAGCTCTCTGTATATTCGGCAGCTGTCAAACATACGCTTTGCAAAATCGCCGTTAAAAAATGCGTTAAGCCTGTCTTTATCGAGTGACTGCGCCTGTTTTTCGGTAATATATCCAGCATTTGTAAGGCGCTGAATTTCCGCCGTTAAATCGGATTTAGCCGCAGTATAGTCGCAAAACTGCATAAAGGTATGCATTGCCGTACCCTTTTGTGCGGCGGTCATACCGGATTTATTAAGAAACGCAGGCTTTGAGGAAGCAAAAAATTCATAGCCCTGCTCTTTTTCGTCAAGTGATGATGCGGTGCGCTTTGAGGCAAAATGAGAAAGCTCGCACCTGTCATATTTATAGGATAAAATATTATCTATTTTATTTATAATATTTTCATCTGTCAAATAAACCTCGTCCTGCACAACATTGCTTTCCTGCTCTTCGTTAAGAATATCAAAAGACAAATCAAAATCACTTTTTACCGGCTCAATATATTTATTAGCATAGCTACGCAGCTTTGCACCGTCACGGTGAAGCATTGCACAGATTAGCAGAAAATCACCGTCGCCTGTAATATCTCTGCTTTCGGCAGGACTAAGCGTTGATTTGAATATTTTATCAGAAAGCTTGGCACATTTTTTCCCTATATCATTTACAGTAATGAGAGAAATAAACTGCTCCTTCGCTCTTGTAACGGCAACATAAAGCACACGGAGATTTTCACTCATTGAGGAAATCTTGTTCATATTACGGATACAGTCGTATTGCAAAGAATCGTACCTGTAAAGTCCCTGTTCGTTATGCACCTTAAGTCCTATTCCCTTTTCGGGATGAAGCTGTACAAGATTATTCAAATCCGTATTGTTGTACTTACTGCCTGTGCCGGCAAGAATACAAACGGGAAATTCCAGACCCTTTGACTGATGTATGCTCATTAATTGCACGCTGTCGGAGCCGCTTTGCGTAAGGCTTGCACTTTCAACATTAGAGCCGGAGTCAATTATTCTGTCAACATAGCGGATAAAGGAGGTTAAACCCACTGTATCGCCGTTGTCAAAGGCCGCCGCCATATCAACTATTTTAAGCACGTTAAGACGTCTTTGCTCGGCGTTGCCCATTGCTGAAATAACGGCAAAATAAGAAGTGTCGGCAATAATCTGTCTTATAAACGATGCAACGGACATTGAGCAGGCATATTTTCTGTATTTCTCTAAATCATTGAGAAAAGCCGAGAATTTTTCACCGTCATTACTAACGGCGGTATATAGATTTGAACCTTTTGTCTTTACTCTCGCCGATGCTATATCGTCGGCGGTATATCCGTAAAAGGGTGACATAAGCGTTGCTAAAAGCGGAATATCCTTTGACGGATTGTCAACTGTTCTCAATAGAGAAATAAGCATTGACACCTCGTTATTTTCAAATAGACTGGTTTTATTATTTGCGGTAACAGGTATGGAATACTCGCTGAAAACCTTTGCAAAAACAGGCATTTTGCTTTTTGCCGCCCTGAAAAGCACTGCAATATCACCGAATTTAATATCCCTTGTTGTGTCACCGTCTTTAATCTGTTCTTTTGCGCTGATTTTTTTCAAAATCAACTGTGCCGCCTGACGTGCCTCATACTCAGTGGCGTCCTCATCCTCGGGACATTCAATAATTTTAACCTGAGCGCAGGGCACATCTGTATCGGGATAGTCTGCACCGTAATTTAAAAATTCATCGGTATTATAGTCAAGCTCTCCCACCTGCTCATTCATAAGAATTGAAAACAGGAAATTTGTATAATCACAAATACCCTTACGTGAGCGGAAATTTTTATCAAGGATGATTTTTTGATTGGCGTTATCTGAGGATTTATCGTAGGCTTTGAAGGATTTTTTCTTCTCGTTGAATATTCCCGGCATGGCAAGGCGAAAACGGTAAATGCTCTGCTTAACATCGCCTACCATAAAACGATTTCTTCCGTTTGAAAGCATTTCAAACAGAGTATCCTGTGCCCTATTGGTATCCTGGTACTCGTCAACAAGTATGTATTCAAAATTATCCTCGTATTCCTTAGCCAAATCCGTTCTTATGATTTCGCCGGAATCATTTTTGTAAAACAGAAGCTCAATGGCAAAATGCTCTATATCGGAAAATGAATAGGCATTCTTTTCCTTTTTTATCTGCATCATTTCGCTGTTGTACATCTGCACAACCTCAACAAGAAGCTTAACAACCGGATACAGCTTTTCACAGTCGTCCCTATAATCCGACGAGGTTAAATTAAAGTACGGCAGAATATTTTTCTTTATTAAATCCTTATACCTGCCTCGTGCAGAGGAAATAATTTCTTTTGATGGAGAAACATACCCCCGCTTTGACGGCATTGTTTTAAATTTAATTGAATTTACACATTGGCAAAGTGTGTCCCAATCACCCGAAAGAGCATTTTTAACAGATACAATCTGTCCTAAATCGTCATCAAGCATTGAGGAATATTTATCAAAAAGCTCGTCCTCGGGTGTCAGAGAGTCCTTGCACTCGCATATAAGCTTTTCAATATAATCCACTGTGGAGGAGATATCGTCAAATACATATTTTTTCCAAAAGCTGTTGTCAAGTGAAATATCGGGATTATACAATTCAGCGACTGTGCTGAGCCAATCGTTAGGAAAGGGCTGAGCGGTTATGTATCTGCTGATACGGCGCACGCAGTCTGTAAGCCCCTTATCGCTTTTTGTTGTAGAAAGCATTTCAACAAGAGATTTAAACTCTTCCCTGTTTTCCTCGTACAACTGCTCCACAACAGTATCAACGGCAGTCTGCTCAATAATCTGCTCCTCGGAATCGTCAAGCACACGGAAATTCTGCTGAATATCAATATTAAAAAAGTTTTCACGCACAAGATTTATGCAGAAGGAATCTATTGTGCAGATTTTTGCATTTGGCAAAAGTGAAAGCTGGCGAACTGCATTTGTGTCATTTGGATTTTCGGCAATCAATGCATTAAGGGAGGACATAATCCTGTTTTTCATTTCAGCCGCTGCGGCATTTGTAAAGGTTACAATAAGCAGCTTATCCGCATCAATGGGTGCACAGGAATCGGTTAAAAGCCTTATAACACGCTCAACCAAAACTGCGGTTTTGCCGGAGCCTGCGGCGGCGCTGACAAGCACGTTACAGTTTCTTGCGTCAATGGCGTTTTTCTGCGCATCGGTCCATTTTGGCATAACTACTCCTCCTCTGTTTTAATCTGTTCAAACACCTGTGCGTCGGAAAATTCTTCAAGTGTTCTCTGCTGAATTTCAAGACGGTTACAGCACACGTCGGAATAGTCGCAGAAATCGCAGGTGTATTGATGGTTTTTACCGAATACGGGGTTTTGACAAACCTCGCCGTTGTGAAGCGAAGTGCCCATATTTTCAATAAGTTTATTAATTTTATCGGACAGATATCCCATCTGCGCCAGTGAGGCAATACTGCCTGTCAAATCACCCTTTGAGGAAATTTTAGCAGGAATATATTTGCCCTTAAGCTCATGCTCCATGTGTGATGCAACATCATTTTCATCGTCCGACAGAACAAGGCCCTTCATTTTAAAATCGGAATTTTCCTTTGATTTAACTTCACTGTCATCGGCAGAACGTGCAAGATTAAGCACACTTCTGGCAGAGTGCATATAGAGAACACCGGCAGGTATTCCAGAATATTCGCCCTTATCCTCACATATTGTAAAGAGATACACGAACATCTGCAAATTAAGTCCGTTAACAACATCCGACAGCTGAAAGGTTTTATTACCGGATTTGTAGTCAACAACCCTTACATACTGCACGCCGTTTTGCTCAAAGGTATCAACACGGTCAACGGCACCTCTTATGCCCACTGTACCGCCATCGGGCAGAGAGATTATTTTTGGACTAACCAGTTTGCCTTCGCCGATTTCAAGCTCAAAGGCTTTAGCCTGAAAATCGGATTGAGAAAATTCATCTCTCAGCCTGCTGACTACACAGCAAATCATTTTTGACAGTCGCATAAACTGATACTTAAATCTCTTGCCGAAAAGCTCGCTGTCGCCCATTTTATTATTGAGAAAATAAAGGAGATATTTATTAACTGCGGTGCTTATTTGCGCATCTGTAAGCTTTGAAAATCCGCCGGGGTTGTCCTTAATGATGCTTTCAAGCACAAAATGAATAACAGTACCTGTCTGCATAGGGTCCATTTCTGCACGGCGAAGAGGTCTTGCGCCTATTCCGAATTTACAGAAATATCTAAACGAGCAGTTATAATAATCCTCAATACGTGAGGCTGAAACATACATATCATTGCCAAAAAGAGAACGTGACAAATTCTTATCTTTAATTGAAATGTCTTCATTATCGGTTAGACGTTTGACGGCTTCAAGCTTAGCGGAATATTCCTGATTTCTGTTAAAATACTCTTTAAGAGAATTTTCGGTAACATCGTTTTCGTTAAAATGAGAACAGACAACCTGAAAGGCATTCTCCCTGCTTTGAATCATATCAATATTGATTTTTTCGTCGGGCGTTTGATACTCAATATCGGGAAAAATTCTTTTTAGCGAGGTTACGATAGCGGACTCGCAGTGCTTTGTATTGCCCTGACGAAAGCTTACGAAAAGCTTTTCCGACGGAGCGCAAGCTGCCATATAGGCAAAATATTTTTCCTGTGCGTTTAGGGTTTCGCCGTAGGAATACAGTTTAAAATCATCCGCTATAAGCGCAATTCTGTCGCTTTCGCTTAGAAGTCCGGCGGAGGTTACTGCGGCGGGAAATTCGCCCTCGTTTGCTCCTGCGATGAACACAACACGGGGATTGTCGCATCTTATTCTGTCGGCACAGCCTATTTGAACATTATCAAGCCCAGAGGGTACTGTGCCCAAATCCTCGCAGTTAACCATCAGTGAGAACAAATCGTAAAATTCGCTTAAGGTAATTTTACGTTCATCCGAAATTTCTGCAAGGGAATTAAGTATTTCCATAAGCAAATCCCAAATTCTGCCCTGCTCCTTTGCAAGTGCGGATTTGCCGTTTTTGTCAAGCTCAACCGCCAGGGATTTTAATCTTTTATCTGCGCCGAAATCTATCAGTGCCTCGTAAACGGCGGCGCATATATCACGGCAGGCTTTACCCTTGCATCTGCGTTTAAATTTATCAAGCCTTTGAGTTATATACTCACGGCTTTCGTTTATTTCATCAAGCTTTTTTCTGTCGGAGTCGGTTATTTCCTCGGTAAAGCCCTTTGTGGACTGAGTAAATTCGCTGTTCCATTTTGAGCCGTTAATGTTCCACACAAAAACATAATTTTCAAGCTGTGAAATTTTATCCTCGTCAATTTCGGTAAGACCTGTTTTAAGCATGGAAAAAATGTCATCGCTTCTGTAAGAATAAATCATTACCCGAAGGAGAAAGCACACAAAAAGCACCGCAGGCTGAGTATT